>DASVHS010000028.1:0-2726 GCA_036382495.1 Thermoanaerobaculia bacterium
GCATCGGTCACGGCGCCGCCGTTTCCGCCCGCCGTTGTCGACGCGTTCCGGAAAGCGCAGAAAGGCGCCGCGAGCCGGTCGAATGGTCTCGCTGTGAAATACGCGTCGTTCGCGACGCCTCCCGGATGGACGTTGCCCGCCGATTCTCAGTGGGCGTTGTCGCCCGTTCGCTATCTCCTGACGAGCGAGCAGAAGAAGGATTACGCCGCATTGGCGACCGCCGCCGACCGCGAGGCGTTCGTCACGAATTTCTGGAAGGCGTTCGACCCCAAGCCGGGCACGGATTTGAACGAATTGCGTTCCGAGTTCGACCGGCGCGTGGCTTTTGCGGACGCGAATTTCTCGACGGACAAACTGCCTGGACGCGAAGCCGACCGCGGCCTCATCTTCACGTTCCTCGGCACGCCCACCTATGTCGGCGGCTCCCAGGTCACCGCCGATAGCGACGCGATTGCCGCGCTGCGCAGCGGCGGCGGGACCGGCACCGCGCACGGAGGTTCAGCTTTCGCGGAGATTACAAGCACATCGAACAACGACAATCTCGAGTCACCCGACGCCCGCGGACGACGTGAGGTCTGGTACTACCGGCAGGCACGACTCCCAGCGGGCTCACCCTTCCAGGAAGTCCGATTCGAATTCATCACGAAGGAAGGCTACGGCATCGGCGTGCTGCAGAAGGAGTCCAACGTGCTGCAGACGCTCAGCCAGGCGACGGACAACGCGAGGAAGATCAGAAAGCTGAATTGAGTTCTTCTTTGCCGATGATCAAACAGATTCTTCTGCGAGGCTGGCGCCGCCGATGTCCTCGCTGCGGCGAGGGCGAGCTGTTCCGCCGCCGCCTCGAGACATTCGAGCGCTGCGCCGCGTGTGACCTTCAGTTTCAACCGAACCATGGCGACACGCTGATGTTCATGGTCCTCACGGACCGCATCCCGATCCTCTTCGGCGTCATCGCCGTCTACTTCCTCGGATTTCGCAGCAGCAGTCTTCCCATCACGATCGCGTTCCTGATCGCGATGACCGTGCCGCTGCTCGCGACTCTGCGCGAGCGGCAGGGAGTCGCCCTGGCCATGGTCTATCTGTCCCGGGTGTATCTTGGCGATCTCTCAATCGAGCGATGGACACTCACGACAAGCAGCGACGCTCACCGCGTGTAACGCTGCCCCATCCACAGGAAGGATTCGTCGGACGAAAACCGGCGTTCGTGATCGATGTCTCGCCAGGCGGATTCTGCGTCGCGCAGCGCCACAAACCGGCCGCGATCGATCAGCCGCGCAAAGTCTCGTTCGAGTGGCAGGGCCGCCGCGCTGCATTCGTCTGCGAACTGCGCTGGCTTCGCGTGCAGCAAACGCTGGGCAAAGCGTCGTATTCGCAGAACGTCTATCACGTCGGCTATCGCGTGATTCACGGAACCGCGGAGGCGTATGACGTCGTGCGCTCGATCATGAGCGAGTACAACTCGCGCGACTGATCCTCATTGCGTACCGCTGCGCAGGTCGGCGATATCTGCCGCCGAGATTGTGGTCAGCGCCGGATAGCTGTAGCCGATCGCCGGCAGCAGCAGCGTCGATCGCGCCGCGTTTAACGCGGTCCGCAGGTCAGTGACGTGCACGTCTGTCACGAGCGTCGACCCGGCTTGATCGTCAGGTCCGTGTAACTCGGCGCGGGAGTCCCGCGTGAGCTGGTCGGCTCCGCTCAAACTGACGGCGTGAACTACATAGTTCCGTGACGAATTTCCCGATCGTCCAGCCGCAGCGCATCGACAACGAACGTCGCAAGATCGGGAATCGCGTTATGCGGGAGTCGACTTCCACGACACACGGCACATGCAGTGCATCACGCAGCATCAGGCCTGCGGAGGGGTCGAATCAATGAAATCAACACGCCTTTTCTCAATTCTCGCTGTCCTCGTGCTTGTCGCTACATCTGCCGCAGCGCAGGATCGACGCGATCAGTTCAACGAGCACGACCGTCAGGCTGCTCGGGAATGGTACAGACAGCATCACGATCAGCGCGAGTTGCGCGAGCGGGATCGGCTGACGGTCGAACAGGAGCGGCGTCTGCAGGCCGGCCAGCCCCTCGACCGCGAGCTGTATCAGCGCGCGTACGGTGTTCCTCGCGATCTCCTGCGACGGCTTCCGCCGCCGCCGCGGCATCTTCGCTACATGATCGTGGGGGCACCACGTGGTGCTGGTCAACAGGAGCAATCGCGTCGTTCGGGATGTGATTCATCTGCACGACTGACATTCGACGCCGACGTTCGTCGTGACGTCACCGCGACGGCTCAATGATGAGCCTGAAGCGATGCGAGGCTGCGCCTGCGTCTGCGCATCGGCCGGCACGTGCGCATTGAGCGGCGTACCCGATTGAAACGGTGTGGCGTCCCCAGCGACATTGAGTTGGAACCAGATGATCCAGTTTCTTCGGGAACTGGATAGGCTTCGGGTCGCAGCCGCCTAAATCATGCAGAAGCGAGCGGAGATGCGCTCCGTCGAACGCCGATCGGTCCTCCCATCGTTGTTTGGAACACTAGAGAAGGGCGCGCCTACCAGCATGGCCGCGTCGTTCATGCTCCGCAGGAGCTTCCTCAATTCGGCAGTGGCGGCCTCGCTCTTGTTCATGTGAGGGAAAAGGATCTCGACAACATCGAGTCGCTCAAGAGCAAACGCGATCCGATGATCTCGGAGTTGTTCGTTTCGGGAGGATTCGCATTGTGCTCCCGGACC
>DASVHS010000029.1:0-3968 GCA_036382495.1 Thermoanaerobaculia bacterium
GGCGATTCCCGACTCCGTCATCCGGTGAGCGCTGCTCGGAAGCCGTTTCGCGAGTGCAGCGAGGACCGCCGACGCTCTTCGCATCGCGCGAAGCTCGAGCGCCGTCCCGCCGGCGAGCATCAGCACGATGATCGCGCCCGCCAGGTATTCACCGAGGACCGCGGACGTAACGATGGCGATCGCGGCGAGAGCGTCGGAGCCGACTTCGAACGCTGTCAGCTTCTTCAGGAGATCGACGAGGAGGGGAGTGCCGGCGACGAGCACGGCGATCAGCAGCCACTCGCTGATGCGTTCCGGTGCTCGAAACAGAAATCGTGCGACGAGGTAGCCACCGATCCCGGCCAGCGATGCGACGGCAATCCTGCTCTCTTTTGAATGCAACTGGTCTCCTGGGCGATCCACGCCGCTGAGATGACAATCTGCCGCGTCGCCGCACGCCGGTGTGATGGTCTGCACCGGAGCGTGTGATGCGTTACGGGCCCGCTCTCTGAAAAAGGCGGCGCTCGGCCTCCATCGCGCGCGGAAAGAGAATGTCGTTCTCCAGCTTGATGTGCTCTTCGAGCTCGGTCGCGAACTGACGAAGCAGTGAGTAGAACGAACGGAAGCCCGCGCAGGCGCCGTCGGGCGGCGTGAACGCCCGCGTCGTGTCGCGCAGCGTCGCGATCAGTTGCATGTCGTCCGAGTGATCGTGTTTGACGAATTCGAGCGGATACTCGACTTTGCCGAACAGCGGCACGACGATCTCGCGATCGGCGTGGCCGCCGGCAAGCGAGTCGATATACGGAAAGAGGTACTTCTCTTCGCGCGACATGTGCGGCACGAGGTCGCGCGCGAGCTGCTCGATGGACGACTGAACTGTCGCGAGCTCCGGAAAGGCGTGACCGTGACTGCCGGCCAGCGCACGGACCGACCGTGTCAGCATCACGAGAAACGCCCGCGTACGGCGGTGATATTGATCGCGAATCTGCGCGGTCACATTCGGAAGTGGGGCGTCGGCGCGAAGTGCGGTTGGATGCGTTGTCGAGTCGAGGCTCAATTCACGCAGCAGGCTGATGACTTCATCGACGTCGATGCCGGCCGCGGCGCTCGCCTCGGCCAGCGTGCGGTCGCGCCTGCAGCACGAGTCGATGCGGACGATCTCGAAGACCGTCTCGGCTGCCGGAACGTGCTCGATCACGTCGCCGACGCTCACTCCGGCAGTGATGTTCATCTGTCGCGATCAGAACACAGGCGCGATCCGCTGTCCAAGATATGATCCTGGCAACAACGTCCGGAGACCCGGTCTGATCATCGCGCTGCTCGCCGACGTCCACAGCAACCTCGAGGCGCTGCGAGCGTGTCTGAAACACGCCGCCGGCCGAGGTGCCGAGCGCTATGCGTTCCTGGGCGACCTGGTCGGGTATGGTGCGGACCCGGCAGCAGTGGTCGACATCGTCGCCGATCACGCATCGCGCGGTGCCATCGTCGTGAAAGGCAACCATGAAGCGGCCGTCACGCAGGGCGCGCGTTCTCTGAACGATGCCGCGCATGAAGCCATCGAGTGGACGCGCAACGCGCTGTCTCCTGCTCAGCGAGAATTTCTCGCCTCGCTGCCGCTCATCATTCGCGACGGTTCGATGTGTTTCGTGCACGCGTCCGCCGCCGCTCCGGAAAAGTGGGAGTACATCGACAACAACACCGCCGCGCGCGTCAGCATTGAAGAATCGGGCGCGAACTACGTATTCTCCGGTCACGTTCACGACCAGATGCTGTACTTCCTGACGCCCGTCGGAAAGATTGCGCCGTTCCGGCCGATCTCCGGCGGCGTAATCCCTGTTCCTTCGCATCGGCGGTGGCTTGCGATCGCCGGCTCCGCCGGTCAACCGCGCGACGGAAAACCTGCAGCCGCTTACGCGATCTTCGACGACGCGACCGAACAGATCACGTTTTATCGCGTTGCCTACGATCATCTCGCCGCCGCGCGAAAGGTCCGCGAGGCCGGCCTTCCCGAGAGCCTGGCACTGCGGATCGAGCAGGCCGTATGACGCCGGCTCTGCTTTCGCTGCAACCCGGGACGGAAATCGACGGTTTTCGGATCGGCGAGCGGATCCACTTCGGCGGCATGGGCAACATCTACCGCGTCACGAAGGCGGGCTTCGATGTGCCGATGATCATGAAGGTGCCGCGCGTCGGGCCGAATGAACCGACCGAGGCGATCATCAGCTTCGAGGCCGAGGCGACGATAGTGCCGGTGTTGCGGGGAGAGCATGTGCCGCGATTTATCGCGGCGGGAGATCTCGCGAAAATGCCGTACCTCGTGACCGAATGGGTCGAGGGCGACAACCTCGAGCAGTGGATCGCGCAGGGACTGCGGCCGGTCGGTGACGTCGTCCGCACCGGCGCCGCCATCGCAGACGCGATTCACAGTCTCCACCAGCAGGATGTGATTCACCTCGATGTGAAACCGTCGAATGTGATCATGAAACGCGACGGCACTGCGGTGCTCGTTGACTTCGGTTTCGCGCATCACGCTCGTTATCCCGATCTGCTGGCGGAGGAGACGAGCTTCGCCGCTGGTTCCGCGCCCTATGTTTCACCCGAACAGATTCTCGGCACGCGCGAAGATCCGCGCAGCGACGTGTTTTCGTTGGGCGTCGTGTTGTACGAGATGGCCACGGGCCAGCTGCCGTTCGGCGAGCCCGATACCGATACTCGCAATCGTCTGTGGCTCGATCCCGTTCCTCCGTCTGCGCACAACGCCGCGATTCCGCCGTGGCTGCAGGAGATCATCCTGCGCTGCATCGAGCCTCGCGCGGAGCTGCGCTACCAGTCCGCGGCGCTCGTCGCGTACGACCTTCGTTATCCCGAGCAGGTGAAACTCACCGCGCGTGCGACGAAAGCGCGAAGGGCCACGCTGCTCAGTCACGTGCGCCGTTTCCTGGCCGCGCGTCGCGAGCACGCACATCGCATCCGGTTCCCGAATGTTCTCGTCAGCCGTTCGCCGATCATCATGGTCGCGATCGACACGAGTCATCCCGATGACGATCGTCACGAGGCCATTCAACGCGTCACCGAACAGATCCTCTCGTTGCGCAAGGAGTTTCGATTGACGTGCGTGTCGGTGGTCGAATCGACGCCACTCATGGATGGTGCGTCGAGCGAGGAGAGCGCGTCGGGTATTCATCTCGAGCATCTCGTGCGGCTTCGACACTGGGTCGATCCGTTGCGCATCCCGCGGCAGCGGCTGTCGCTTCACGTGTTGCATTCGACGAAGCCGGCCGCCACGCTCGTCGAGTTCGCTCGCTTCAATCACGTCGACCTGATCGTGATCGGCGCGCCCGGCCCGCTTGGGCCCTCGCATACGTGGTCGCAGTCCGTGGCATCGACCGTCACCGCGAACGCGCACTGCAGCGTTCACGTCGTGCGCGTGCCTGAGCGGGCCGGTCACGCGGGACAGTGACGCGAGACACAGCAGACTTATGACCGGCGATGCTGATCGGTCGCGAGCCCTGGTCGTACATTGAGCGTCGACTGGAGGTCCTATGCGACGCACATTTTTTCTCGCGATGCTGTTCCTGGCCATCGCTCTGCCTGTGATGAGTCAGAGCACGCGCCGGGACATGATCGTCTCGACGGGCTGGCTCTCCGAACGGCTCACCGGACAGGTCATCGTGATCGAAGTCGGCGACAAGAGCTCGTACAACACCGGACACATCCCCACAGCACGGCTCCTCGATCGAACCACTCTGATGCGCGACTTGGAGAACGTGCCGAACGAGCTTCCGGCGGTCGCTGATTTCGAATCGGCGATGACGGCCCTCGGCGTCGGCAACAAGACCCGTATCGTCATCTACAGCCGCGATCCGATTCTTGCGACGCGGGCGTGGTTCACGTTCGACTATTTCGGGCACGGAAATCGCGCCTCCATACTGAACGGCGGCTACGCGAAATGGGTTGCCGATGGAAAGACAACGACCACGGAGTTGCCG
>DASVHS010000030.1:0-9847 GCA_036382495.1 Thermoanaerobaculia bacterium
GCGGTTCGTTTTGCTCGCGCGTAAAAGATGATCGCCCGTTCGAAGTGGTTGCGCCGTCTCGAGCTCGCTCTCTGGAGTGTCGGGCTCGTTCTGTTCGGCGTCGCTGCTGCATCGACCGCGACGCGCTGGCATTATCAATATCAGCAAGAGCGGGCCCTCTTTGATCGAGGGCCCGCAGTTTCTCCGGTCAAGATGCCGGTCGAGCAATTGCCTCACATGCAATCGCCGGTCGCCGAAATCACGACGTTGCTTCCGAAGAAACAGACCCCAACCGCGGATCCCACCGCAATCGGACGCATCGAGATCCCGCGCCTCGGCTTGAAAGCCATTGTCAAAGAAGGCGGCGATGACGATACGCTCGAGCGCGCGGTCGGCTTGCTCCCTGGCTCCGCGCATCCCGGTCAAAGCGGCAACATCGTGCTGGCCGGACATCGCGACACTTTTTTCTGGCCGCTGCAGGACATCGAACGCGGCGATCAGATCCGGATCGTGCTGCCGCAGCAGACATACCGCTATCGCGTCGATTCGATTCGTGTGGTCGATCCCGCCGAGACGAGTGCTCTGGCGTCGAAAGGCGTCGAGGAGCTCACGCTCGTCACGTGTTATCCGTTCCGCTACGTCGGCCCTGCGCCGCAGCGATTCATCGTCAGCGCAACACGCCTCGAATAGGCCGCCGTCGCTTTCACATCTGCCGGAACAGATGCACGTAGTTGCGGCTCACCGGCAGCACTTCGTCTCGGCCCTTCAGGTTAATCTCCGCAGTTTCATTGTCCTGTCGCCTCACATGGCTGATCGCGCGCAGATTCACGACGACCGAGCGATGGACCTGCGCGAATTGCTCCGCGTCGAGCTGCTCGAGAAGCTCCTTGAGCGGCATCCGGACCACCGCCTCGGCGGGTTTTCCTCCATCACGCCAGGCGACGACTGTGTACTTCGCGTCCGACCGAAGATAATCGACGTCGTCGATCGCGATGAGGCGCACGGTTTTCCCCGCTTGGGCTCGGATCCATCGCAGCGGCTCGCTCTTCCCACCGCCCTGCAACTTCGCGAGCTGGGCGCTCAGTTGCTGCAACAACTGCTCGGTGTTGATCGCGGGCCTCGATGATTGCAGACGTTCCTTGAGGCGGCTCACGGTTTCCGCGAGCCGCGCCGGTTCGACCGGCTTGAGAACGTAATCCAGTGCGCCCTGCGCAAAGGCCTGCACCGCGTAGTGGTCGTACGCGGTGACGAACACGAGATGCGCGCGACGGCCGATGTGGTTCGCGGCATCGACGCCGGAGAGGCCGGGCATGTGGACGTCCAGGAAACAGATGTCGGGATGCCGCTCGTCGAACAACCGCACCGCCTCCCGCCCGTTCCGCGCCTCGGCCACGATCTCGAGCTCTGGCCAGACGCTCGCGAGCTGGCGCCGCAAAGCATCGCGCAGCAGCGGCTCGTCATCAGCAATGAGCGCTGTCGCGCGCGCGATCAACGCTGTCGCCTGGGCGTTCATGTTTGTGCCGGTATCTCGACTTCGACCGTGACGCCGCAGGGAGCGCCGGACATCAGGCGGAGATGCGCGGCATCGCCGAAGATGAGTTGCAGCCGGCCACGCAGAGTCATGAGCCCGGTCCCGAGACCGTTCTCCGATTGATGGAGTCCGGCGCCAGTGTCGGTGACGCGCACCACGCAGCGTTCACCACGCCGTTGGATGTCGATGTCGATCCGGCCTCCTTCTTCACTGGGGTCGATCCCGTGTCGCACGGCATTCTCGACCAGCGTCAACAGTGTGGTCGGAGGACAGCGAACGTTCAGTGCCGATGGGTCGATGTTCATCGCGTACTGCAGGCGATCGGGTATGCGCATCTGCATCAGCTCGAGATACGGTCGAACGAGCTGCAGCTCGCGCTCGATCGTCGCGGCGGGCTCGTCGAGCAGCGGCACCGCCGCGCGCAGATACGCGATGAGGCTCCGAAGCACGGAGGGCGCTTGCGGCGAGCCCGCATCGACGAGCGCCTGCACGTTCGCGAGCGTGTTGAAGAGGAAATGCGGCGCGACCTGCGCCTGCAGCAGATGCAGGCGCGCGTCGATCGCCTGCCGCTCGAGCTCACTGCGCTCGAGCGAGAACGCAAGCTTCTGCTCGCGAGCGAAGGATTCCTTCTGCCGGACGATCGCCGCGAGCGCCGTCCACGGCGCGAGGAGGAGGCCGAGGAACGTCAGCATCATCCACCCGTCCATGCGGCTGTGGTCCTCCCAGAACGGCGGCGCACCTCGGGGAGTGGACAGAACGTAGATCAGCAACGTGGTTACCGGTATGAAAACGCCGACCGCAACAACTTGAAGCGCCCATCGCTGGAACCAGCGCGGCAGCCTCCGGGGCCACACTTCGAAGAGTGCGAAGGCAGTCGTCGCGGACAGGCCGAGGATGATGGTGCGGAGGAAGAGTTCGGACGGAGGTCTTTTCCATCCGTGCATCATCAGGAGGCCGACGCCGATCGAAAGGGTCAGCGCGACAGCAACGCGCCGCGATGTCTTCGCAATGATGCCGGCCGATCTCGCAGCCGTGGCCAGTTCGGACATCGCCGCTGAGAATACCTTTATGTGGTTACGTCACGCGCGCTTCCAGCGCGTCGCGTGAGGAGCGCAATGGCGCGATGGTCGTCCACCTTGGCAACGGCGGTGACCAGACTCACGCGGGACATCGCGTGGAGCACGTGAGCGGCATCCGTTTGCACCAGACTGACGAAGGCGCTGATGTCGCACTCGACGTCACGGCGCTCGACGGAACGCGGACGACCGTACGTTTCCGATCGCCGGTGTTGCCGGAGCTGCTTGATCCGGCCGTCGAGTAGTGAATGAAGCGTCCCCGTCCGAGTGAGCTGATCCCCGACGTTCAGGTGCTTGCTTTCAAACGAACATCGGCGTCCGCGCTCTGGTCGCACGTGTATCGATCTCGGAGCAGCTGCAGCAACTCATCGTTCACGTCCGCGGTCGGTCCGAGTTGATAGCGCCGCTCGACATCACGAACCTGTGCCGCGAGAGGGCGGTCGCCGAAGACGTCCCCTATCCACCGCGAGAAGTCATTCCGGCTGAGATGGCCGGCAAGGGCTTGCATCGGCGTCGTAGCACTCGCGTCAGAGAATTCGCGGAACGAGCGGACACGCTTTCCCGTCTTTCCGTTCTGACGAAATACGAACGCATGACGCTCCGACACGGGCACATCGAGATACTTGTGCTGGTGACGAACGTGGAACGTGAGGCGCGGCGCGATCTCGAATCGCACCGGGGCCTCAGGCGACTCCTCGATGCCGCCGAGAAGGACGGCCTGATCCACACGCAAATTGCTCAACATCCGCGCGTCCACGCTTTGCGCACCCGGCAATGACCGCAATGCTTCCACCTCGTGCCGGTCGGTATGGCGCGTCAGGATCACTGCTTCGGTTCCCGAGACGACGGCTCGTGGTAGCTGCGAAAGCCGGTAGGTGACGATGGTGTACCCGGCAAGTTCGAAATCGATCAGTCGCTTCGCGTTGGAGTCATCGAAGAAGTAGTGAGCCTCATCGATGACGATGCGATGCGGCAATCCCGTCTGTCTGCGCAAGATGTTGAGCATCGCCAGCAGCTGCGTTACGTAGTCGCGCTTCTGATCGAACGGAAGCTTCGACAGATCGATCACGGTGCTGAAATCTGCGTTTCTCAGCGCCTGCATCAACTCGCGCGGCCGCGGCGGCGGGTCATCACCCCCGAACAGGAGAACGCCAGGCAGTGTCTCGAGACCGCGGTAGTCCCCTTCCGGATCGATGATGCATACCGAGTAGCGCTGAATGATCAACTGTTCCGCGAGAAGACCAGCGATCCATGACTTGCCGGAGCGGGGATCGCCGGCGATCAGTACGTTTCGATCGGGGACGTGCAGAGTAAGCATCCTCTCCGATGTGTCGCGGCCGAGGATGAGAGGACGCTTGCCTTTGTTGCGCGAGGTAAGGCGCGGACGAGCCGCAACATCCATCAGATATGCGGCCACAGCAGGCGGGCCGTCACCGGCGATCACCTCATCGGCTGCGCACTGCAGCGCTGCACTGCCCCATGCCACAGCGGCCCCGAGCTCGGCGACTGCAAGCAGTTCGTGGTCATTCTCAGCGTCGCCAACCGCGAGCGTGTTGTGAGGAGACAGGCGCATCGCGGCCAGGGCCTCGCGAAGTCCGGTCCCTTTGCTCACCGACTGCGGCAGAACCATCAGGCGATCGCGATTGAACAGCAACACCAGCGGCAGCTGAAGCCGGCGGATGATCGTGAGCGCGGCTTCTGCATAAATTGCCTCCATTTCGACGACGCTCTCGCCGCTGACGAACGGAAGTGCGTTGGCCTCGAGCTCCTTGATGAAATCCTGCGACAGCGGACGGCCCAGCGACATGGTGCGTCCGCTCGCAGGAAACGCAACGACCGCACCGTTTTCGGCGATCACGGCATCGACGACGCCGAGATCGCCGATTCCCTCGCGCAGGTGCTCGAGACGCCGGCCGGTCACGATCAAGACCACGATGCCGCGCGAGCGAAGCTCGACGATGGACTTGCGGACTGTTCCGTCGAGCTGCCCGGCGGCATCGCTGATCGTTCCGTCGTAGTCGAGAGCAACGACCGAGAGTTTCATTTCGCCGTCTTCTCCTCAGCCGCCGCGGGAGCCGGCTACGCCTGGATTGAAAGATGGTCGAAAACTTTCGTCACACCGGGCGCCGCCCAGGCCGCATTGACGGCATCTTCGCGCTCGGCCCATGAGCGAACTTTGCCGCTGAGCGTGACGCTGCTGTCGCTTGCCTGGACGAGGACGCGTTGCGAGTCGACTTCAGCGCTCCGCTTCAGCGCCGCCTCGATCTTCGACTTCACGTCATCGGCTTGCACGCGAGACTTCACGACGATCTCGTTGGTCACGCTGCGCACGCCTCGCAGACCGCGCACAGCATCCTCGGCCGCTCGCTTCTGAAACTGCCACTCGACGTCACCTTCCAGCGTCAGCAGACCTTGCGACACGAGCACGCGGACATGTCCCTTCGGAACACTGTACGTCCAGTCGAGCGCATCCAACGCCGAGGTAGCGACGGTCGTGTCGTCGCGCCGGTCGGCGTCCGTGAGCTGCACATCGATTTCGTTCGCGAAGGCGTAGGCGCCATGAATTCGCTTGGCGATTTTCTCGGCTCTCCATTTCTCGAAGTAGCTGCGAACGTGGCCACTCAGCGTGACCACTCCTTCAGTCGCGGCGACCGCGATCTTTCGCGCATCGACCTCGGGATCCCATTCCAGCTCGGCTTCCACGTCGTGTTTGAGCTTGAGGTCTTTCTGTTTCGACATGGTGCTTCTCCTTTCCCCGCCATCGTGGCGCCGCCCGGTGAGCTCGCCAACGATGACGATCACGCATGCGTATGACGGACGTCAAAACTGCGAGGGTCGCCTGCGCATGGCGGCGTCGAGAACCGCATCACGTTGATAGATATCGGGTGCAAATCGCAGCGAGCCGTCGTCAGCGACGAATGCAGTCCCGTACAGGACGTGAACCGGCACAGGCTTTTTCAGGTTGACGGTCGTCTGGACTCCGGCAGCGGACACAGCCACGATGCGGTTCAGCGGCCATTCAGGCCGGCCGCGGAGAAGGTAGGCGGCCAGCTCCACCGGTTTCTCGATGCGCATGCAACCGTGGCTGAAAGCGCGCACATTCGATTCGAAGAGATGCCGGGCGGGCGTGTCGTGAAGGTAGACGTTGTACCGGTTCGGCATGTTGAACTTGATGAGGCCGAGTGCGTTCCAGGGGCCCGGCGTCTGCCGTAAGCGACCATGACGAACTTCGATGTGTTCGCTTCGGAGATATCCAGGCCTTTTGCGCTCCTCGGGCCAGAGTTCCCTCGATGCGATGCTGTCCGGCACGTTCCAGTAGGGGCTGAGTACGATCTGAGTGATGGTGGTGCTGAAGACGGGAGTGCGGTGAAAGTCCTTGCCGACGACGATTCGCATCGACAGCAGCGGCTCGGCGCGGTCGCGGACGGTCAGCGAGAATTCCGGAACGTTGATCATGATGTGAGGATCGCCCAGCGTGGATGGCAACCAACGCCACCGCTCCAGGTTCAGTTCGAGCTGCCGCACGCGCTCCGCAATCGTGACGTTGAGCTCTGCGCGTGTCCGCGCTCCCACGATGCCGTCGGCAACCAATCCGTGCACTCGTTGAAAGCGCCGAACGGCGGCATCTACCGCCGCGTTGAATTCGTCCGATGATCGGCCGAGATCACCACTCACCACGAGGCGCGTGGAGAGTTGTTGAACGCGTAAACCTAGTGTGGTGAGTCAGAAGTTCGGCGCATTTCGTTGCGTGCGCCGAGCCACCGATTGCGAGGCGCCGCGACGCAGGCGATGCGGGACATCGTTGAGGAGCGGCGCCTCGCAATCGGTGCCTCGCCGCCCGCAACCCGAAGGGCTGGTGCCGGTTGCGGCCGATCTGCGGCGTTGCTCGTCGTCGACGATGCGACCGCATCGCCTCCTCCTCGCGCCTTGCATCTCGGCCGCAAGCGGTACCAGCGAAAGGCGTCGAACTTCTGACTCACCACACTAGATCCCCGTTGCGCAATCCGCAGCCGCCGCCGATCTGCGGCCACTCTCCGATGGCGGCAAGCTGTCGATAAGCGGCCAACGCGTCGCGCATGGCGGAATAGCGGCGGTCCGCCGGGGCCATGCGTCCGACCGTTCCAACGATGTCGTGCAGTTCGAGCGCTGTCTCCAGCGCGGCCACGAGATCGGTCGTCCGCGGCTCCAGACACCATGTCGGCTCGATCGAAATGGGATCGACGCGGCCGGCGAGGAGGTGCGCTGTCAGGAGAAAGAACGCGTCGCTCAGCAGGAGGTCGCGATCGTCCGGATTCTGCGTTCGAACGATGGCGGCGAGGTGATAGTCGGACGGGTCGAGGCCGTCGCGGCCGGCGTTCCGGATCGCCTGGAGCAGGTCGTTGCGATCCAGTACCGATGTCCACGCCGGCGTGAAATCACGGCGACTGTAGAACAACGGCAGAGGGTGTGACGCACAGATCGGCTCATCCGCGACCAGCAGAGTGCGGCCCTGCTTCAATGCGTCAGCCGCTGAACGGATCGAGACCGCTGCGGCCGGCCATGCGACGAAAATCGAAATGAGAATTGCCAACCGGCGCACCATGAGCCGATCGTGCTCCACGGCCTGTGCGATCGCCGCTTTTGATCTCACCGCGAGCGGTGATTTCCGTCACCGGTCTCGCGCCGTCCGGCGCTTACGCCGGCGCGAGTTGAACGTGCTCTGACTCTTTTGTATCGCCGCGGCACAACTCGCGAACCGTTTTGTACAACTGCTCCGTATCCTCGAGGCGACAGAGCTGGTGACGCTGGGTCATGACCGCCGCCGCACCGGCGGCCACACCAAACATGACCGCGTCGTCGATGTTCCATCCCAGGGAGAGAGCAGAGACGATTCCGGCGACCATGCTGTCACCGGCGCCGACGCGGCTGGCGATGCGCACGACCGGCGCCGGGATTCTGCGCGATCCGCTGCGGTCGGCCACGATGGCGCCCGAACTGCCAAGCGATACGACGACGACCTCACTGCGCCCACTCTCGACGAGCGCGGCCGCCGCTGCGGAGATCGCCATGTCACTCAATATCAGACCGCGAACGGCGCCATTCAACTCGTCGACATTGGGTTTCAGAAGAAACGTACCCTTTGTGGCCGCGTGCGTCAGCGGCTCGCCAGAGGTATCGATGACCAGCCGAAAATCCCTTTCGAGGGCGAGCGACGCGAGCCGGGCGTAGAAGTCGACAGGTACGCCACGCGGCAGCGTTCCACTGGCGACTACGTACTTCGGCGCCGGTTCGAGCGAACGGATCGCACGCAGCACAAGCTTCCACTCGTCCATTCCGACGTCCGGCCCTGGAACGATGAATCGATATTCGAGGCCGGTCTCACGTTCGAGCACATTCACGTTCTCTCTCGTGACATCGGCAATCCGAATCACGTTTGTCGAGATCGATTCACGATCGAGTAGCCGGGCGAGGTCGTGGCCCGTGCTCCCTCCGGCCGGAAACATCGCGATCGATTCACCGCCCAGTCGTCGAATGGCACGGCTCACGTTGATGCCGCCACCACCGGGCATGAAGAGAGGCTGCGGCGAGCGCATCTTGCCGTTCGGTTTCATACGCCCGACCTCGAGGAACATGTCGAGCGCAGGATTCATGGTCAGCGTGAGAATCGTATTCATGGTTTACCTCGGAACCACAATCGATTCCTAAGCGTGATCCGTCGGTGAGCACTCGATCAGGATCGTGTAGCGCGTGTCACAGGAAGTTGTACGGGCAGGCATCGACTCGCGCTTTGACAACGTCCGACGATGCTGGCGATGCAAATGGATTCCGTAGCTAAAAGTCAACATGCGCACGCGACCGAGGCCGAGTTGGTTGCACGAGCGCTTGGCGTCGACACGTCGATCGGCCTCTCGGAAGCGGATGCCCAGCACCGGCTGGCAAAAGACGGGCGCAACGTTCTTCCGACGACGCGCGGTGCCGATCTCATTGCCGTTGCTGCTGCAGTCATGCTTCCGATCATGATTGTGGAAGTCTGGAAGTTCATCGTCCGATCGCGAAGAGCTCGTCATGATTCGACAACTCGCGGACTGAGCCTCGGTGACGTTTGCCACCCGATACGCTGACCCTCATCACGATCCGAAGTCTGATCGCAACCTATTGTGATAGTGGAGGCTCGTCATGACCACGATCAAGCGGATTCTGGTTCCCACCGATTTCAGCGAGCCGGCGACTCACGCTCTGCAATACGCGAGCGCTCTCGCGAAACGGGTCGGCGCGAGCCTCACCGTGATGTACGCAGATACGTTCCTACCGCCGGTCGAGTACACATCCGGGCTGGCCATCTGGGCCGATTCAACCGTTCCGTTGCTGGAAGAGCGGGCCAGAAAGCAGATGGCTGAGGACATCAAAAAGCACGTCGATCCGGACGTTCGCGCGGAAGCGATCGTTCATATCGCGACACCGGCGGAGGGCATTCTCGAGCAGGTCAAGAGCTTGCCGGCCGACCTGATCGTCATGGGTACACACGGTCGTACCGGCCTGGGCCGGCTCGTCTTCGGGTCTGTCACCGAAGCGGTGATGCGAAGAGCGTCAGTCCCGGTGCTGGCGATCCCCGCGAATTGCGCCGTGACTGCGCCCATGAACGCGATCGTTTGCCCCGCCGAAGATAACGCGCGTGGCGCCGAAGGCCTTCGTCTGGCAGCGGCACTGGCACCACCCGATGCGCGGTTCTTCGTCATCGGCGCTGTTGCGGAGGACACGATCGATTCCGACGACGAGATCGCCGATCTCGACGCACTCACTCCGCAGGAGCTCCGAGGCCGCTCGAAATCCATGGTCGTTTCGGCGGGTCACATGGCAGACAAGATCTCGCGCCTGGCCTTGAATCTTCACTCCGACCTGATCGTGGCCACCGAGCCGGCGACTCGCGGTACCACCGAGGTGATGTCCGGCACGTTCGCGGAGAAGTTACTCCGCCACTACACCTGTCCCATTCTGACGCTGAACGCGCGCATGCCAGTCGGAGGACCGGCCGTGACACTCGAGCCGGTGAAAATGGCTCGTGCTGAAGCGGCAAGCAGCCGATGAAAGGCTTTGTGCAGGACATCGAGGGTCTCGCCGTTCAGAATGACGATTTTCGCCGAGTGCTTTACACGGCCCGGCACTGCCAGCTGGTCGTCATGGCGCTAAAGCCGAAAGAAGAGATCGGGGAGGAAGTCCACAAGCTCGATCAGTTCTTTCGCGTGGAAAAAGGGACCGGTGAGGCAGTTCTCGACGGCGTTCG
>DASVHS010000031.1:0-1540 GCA_036382495.1 Thermoanaerobaculia bacterium
GAAGTCGAAGGCAAGGGCGAGGTCATCATGCTGACCTCGAACAACTACCTCGGACTGGCCGACCATCCCCAGATCGTCGAGGCGGCGGAGAAGGCGGAACGCGATTACGGTTACGGGCTGGCGTCCGTCCGATTCATCTGCGGGACGCAGACGATTCACCGCGACCTCGAGCGACGGATCGCCGAATTCTTCGGGACCGAGGACACGATCCTGTACGGGTCGTGCTGGAACGCGAATGAAGGACTGTTTCAGACGGTCGCGCTCGAGAACGACGCGATCATTTCCGACGAGCTGAATCACGCGTCGATCATCGACGGCATCCGCCTGGCGAAGGCTCGCAAAGAGCGATTCAAGAATCGCGACATGAACGATCTTCGAAGGGCGCTCGAGGCGACGAAAGACACACGCAACAAACTCGTGATGACCGACGGCGTGTTCTCGATGGAAGGATCGCTCGCGCTGCTGCCGGAGATGGTAAAGATCTCGCGCGAGTTCGGCGCATTCTTCGTCGTCGACGACTCGCACGGCACCGGCGTCCTCGGCGAAACAGGGCGGGGGACGGCGGAGGAGCTCGGCGTATTCGGCAAGATCGACGGTTACACGTCGACGCTCGGCAAAGCGCTCGGCGGATCACACGGCGGATTCACGACCGGACCGAACGTGCTCGTCGAATACCTCCGCCAGAAATCGCGGCCATATCTGTTCTCGAACACGCTCCCGCCGGCGGTCGTCATGGGATCGCTCGCCGCGCTCGACCTGCTGCAGAAAGACACGAGCCTCGTCACGAAGCTGCGCAACAACACGATGTACTTCCGCCGAGCACTCACGGCGAAGGGAATCACCATCCGCGAAGGCATTCATCCGATCGTCCCGATCATCATCGGCGACACGGCCAAGGCGATCGCGATGTCGGCCGAACTCCTCGACCGCGGTGTTTACGTTTCCGGCTTCGGCTTCCCCGTCGTCCCGCAGGGCCAGGCGCGCCTCCGATGTCAGATCAGCGCCGCGCACACGCGCGAACACCTCGACCGCGCGGTCACCGCGATCGTCGAAGTGGCCGAGAAGCACGGGGTGCGGGCCGCATGACCGCGGACTAGGTCATGGTTCGTCAAAACCCTCCCTCCGACGCCGCCGGACGCGAGTACGTCTCGCTGCGTGAAGGCATCGATTGGTATCTGCGCTTCTCGAAGGGGCGCGTGTGGACCGAGGCTTCGCATCGCGAGCGGCTGCATGCGTTGTCGGTGGCGGTGCGCCGGCCGCTGCTCGACGCGATGCGCGAGAGCGAGCGTCGCTATCGAGAGCAGGATGCGAAGCGGCTCTATTACCTGTCGATGGAATTCCTCATGGGCCGCGCCCTCGGCAACAACCTGACGAACCTCGGCATCTACGACCAGGCGCGCGCAACACTCGGCGACCTCGGCGAGGATCTCGAAGAGCTGGCCTCCCTCGAGAATGACGCCGCACTCGGCAATGGCGGCCTGGGACGACTGGCCGCGTGTTTTCTCGACTCGCTGGCCACGCTCGACTATCCCGGATTCGG
>DASVHS010000032.1:0-5880 GCA_036382495.1 Thermoanaerobaculia bacterium
GAACAAACTGATCGACCGAAACCCAGAGGACAACACGAAAGCGGTCACGAAGGGGTGAGTTCGGGCCTCTGTGTGGGTGCGGGCTTCAGCCCGCACACCGCGGGCTAAAGCCCGCGGCCACACAGAAACAGGGTGCTACAATTTGTTGGTGCGTAAGTGGTGGGTCTGGGTGTTGTTATCAGTTCTCTCGGCGCCCGCCCTCCACAGTGATCCGGCCGGGGCGATCAAAGGGAATCCCGGGGTCCGCGCGATTCTCAGTCACGATTATCAGATTGACGTGTATGTGCAACCGCACGATGGCGACGCCTGGACGCGTCTCGCCAAGCGTGTCACCGGCGATGCTGCCCGCTGGGAAGACATCGCGCAGTTCAATCACGCTGACGACGCGCTGAAGACGATCCGTCCCGTCCGCGTTCCGTTCCTGCTGCTCCGAGGTTCGCTGCAGCGCGACATCATCCAAACCGTTTTTCCAAACGATCGCCGGACTCCCGACGGATGGAAGCACATCGTCGTCGGCGGCCGCGGCATCGAAGGCGAGCCGCTCTGGAACATCGCCGAGTGGTTCACCGGCGACGGTGCGAATTACTCCGCCGTCCGCAAAGTGAATCCCGGGCAGGGACTCTCGACCCGAACAGGTGACGTCATCCTCATTCCAAACGTGTTGCTCACTGCCGCATTCGGTGGTGGGTCGGAGGGAGAGAATGCACCGAAGACGGCAGCAGAGGTTCGGAAACCGAAGGACGATCAGGCTCAGCGCATTCCAGCGGATGAAGATGTACCGGAGGCGATTGCGCCGTCTCCCGTGGGATCTCCGTCGCTGACGTATGAGCGCAAAGCTGCCGAACCCTACGCCATCTACCGGCTGCAGAAAGGGGAAGCGATCTACTCCTCGGTCGCCATCCGTTTCACCGGCCGCGTGTACTCGAAGGATGTCGGCGACGTCATCGAGAGGATCATGAAGTTCAACGCGATCGATGATGTCGCGCGCATTCCGGCCGGACGTGCGCTGAAGATTCCGATGGATCTTCTGCTTCCGCAATACCGGCCGCAGGACGATCCGGCGCGTCTGGCCGAGGAAGCGTCGCAGCGGGCCAGTGCGAAGGCGGCGAAGAGAACGCGCGCGCGCAACCTCGCCGGCGTGCAGGTCGTCCTCGACGCCGGTCACGGCGGAACCGATCCCGGCGCGACGTACGAAGACGTCGCCGAGTCGCGTTATGTCTACGACGTGATGTGCCGGCTGAAGGACATCATCGACAAGAAGAGCGCGGCGAAAGTCTCCGTGACGCGCAGCGAGCAGCAGGTCCTGACGACTCCGCCGTATGAGCTCGGCGACGCGATCGTCGGCGTCAACCTGCGCTGGTATCTCGCGAACTCGATTTACCGGCACGCCAGAAAAGCCGGCGTCGCGAAAGAGAAGGTCGTATTCATCTCGATCCACGCCGACTCGCTCCATCCGTCGCTGCGCGGCGCGATGGCCTACATCCCCGGCGGCCGTTACGTGCAGGGAAGCTTCGAGAAAAAAGGATCGGTCTATGCGGCGCGCGCAGAAGTTCGCGAGCGGCCCGTCGTGCGCCATTCCGAACACGAGTCGCTCGAGGCCGAAGGTCTGTCACGCGATCTCGCCGAGGATGTGATCAGCGCGTTCGAGGATTCGAATCTGCAGGTGCATCCATTCAATCCCATCCGCGACAATGTGATGCGCAACGGCCGCGAGTGGGTGCCCGCAGTCATCCGCTACAACGTCGTCCCCACGCGACTCCTCCTCGAAGTCTGCAACCTCGGCAACCGTCGCGACCGCGAACTCATCAAGACGAAGAAATACCGGCAGAAGGTAGCCGAAGCGATCTATCGAGGTCTCGTCGACTTCTACACCGAAAGTGACGACAACAGATCGCAAATCGCAGATCGCGGATCGCAGTAGTCAACCTCCCTGCGATCAGCGATCCGCGATCAGCGATCTATAATCCCGTCCGCGTGCCGCGTTCATTGGAAGGAAGTCACTCGGGCGAAGGTCTGCATATCGCGATTGTCGCCAGCCGGTTCAACGACGAGATCGTCGAGGGGCTGCTCAGCGGCGCGCTCGAATGTCTGACGAAGCACGGCGTCCGTGACGATCAGGTGTCCGTCTTCCGCGTTCCTGGTGCGTTCGAGATTCCCAGTCTGGCCCGGATGCTCATCGGCCGGGGCGGCTTCGACGCGATCGTCACCCTCGGATGTCTGCTTCGCGGTGAGACGCCTCACTTCGACTTCATCTCGCAGCAGGTGACGATGGAGCTGTCGCGCGTGGCGGTCGACACGTGCTTCCCGCTGACGTTCGGCGTCATCACGTGCAACACCCTCGAGCAGGCTGTGGCCCGCTCGTCGAAAGGAAGCGGGAACAAGGGGTGGGAGGCGGCGCTGGCGGCGATCGAAATGGCAAACTTGTGGCGTCAGATTCGCACGGAGATGCAGAAGAAATAATGGGTGCCCGCCGAAAAGCGCGCGAGCTCGCGCTGCAGATGCTCTTTCAGCACGACATGTCCGGGAACGAGCCCGACATGATCATCCAGACGTTCGAGGAGCTGCAGAAGTCGAAGCCGAACACGCGCGAATTCGCGACCAAGATCTTTCGCGGAACCGTCGACAACCTCGGCAAGATCGACGAGATGATCACGGCGCAGGCCGACAACTGGCGCCTGTCGCGAATGGCCGTCGTCGACCGCAACATCATCCGCATGTGCGTCTACGAATTCCTGCACGAGAACGACACGCCGAAGCTCGTGATCATCGACGAGGGCATCGAGATCGCCAAGAAGTACGGGACGCAGAAGTCGTCCCAGTTCATCAACGGCATCCTCGACGGCATCCTCAAAAGGTACAATCTTCAGAGCGCGTAATCGCTCTGAATTGAATGAAGAATTTCGAATTTCGAATTTCGAATGAAGAATTGAGAAGTTCTTCATTCTTCATTCGAAATTCGAACTTCGAAATTCCGAAGCGCCGAGGCGGCGAATGAGCCTTCTCGGCCGCCTCGAGGACCTTTCCCTCACCGACATCGTCCAGATTGTCTTCCTCAGCCGTCGAACCGGCGTGCTGGAGCTCATCGACGTCGCCGGCCGCCACACCGTTCTTTTTCGCCACGGCATGGTGGTCAACGCCTCGGGACCCGAACACTCCGACCTCGTCACGTTTCTGCAGAAGCGCGGCGACATCAACTCCGATCAGGTGCGCATGATCCGGCAGATGGAGGACCAGGGCGTTTCCTGCGGCAGCGCGGTGATCGAGATGAATCTGATGACGTCGGATCGCCTCGTCGACGCGATTCGCGAGCGGATCCTGAGCGTGGTCACGCCGCTGCTTTTGAGCCGCGATGGTGAATTCAACTTCATCCTCAGCGAGGCGATGAGTGCGGTCGACATGGAGTACGAGCCCGAGGTGCTGCTCAAAGACGGTGGATTCTCGCCGCAGAAAATCATCGGCATGGCCGAGGGGGAGAAGATCAAGCCGCTCCGCGGGCTGGAAGAGTCGTTGAAGGCAGGGCAGGCTCTGCGTCGCGGCAACACATCGCCCGGCACCACACCGCTGCCATTGGACCTTGGCCTCGGTTCGCCGCCGCCTGAGCCAGAACCCGAGCCGCCGGTGACGGCGCCTGTCGAAGAAAAACCGAGCACTTCCAAATTCAAAGTGGCGGGCGGGCTTTTCGAAGTCGAATCGCCCGATGCGCAGTACCGCAATGTCATCCTCTTCGAGCGCGATCCTCTCGTGCGCGTTGCCGCGAAGCGCGCGTTCGGCAAGAAGGGCGTGAAGATCGTGCAATACGGATCGCTCGACGACGTCCGATCCGCGATGACGGAGCTCTTCCGCTCGAACAGCTTCTTCGTGACATTCCTCGAGCTGACCTCCGACGACGCGACCGTGCGTGTCATGCAGCAGGTGAAGCATCGCAATCCGCGACTGCCGGTGGTCGTGATCGATCGCGAAGCCGATCTTCGCCGGCGTCACGATCTGCTGCGCGCCGGCGCGGACCTCTATCTCACCCGTCCGCCGAAGGAGCGCATGCTGCCGGAGACCGCGCAGGAGGAGCTGGCGATGTTCGCCGACGAGCTCGTGCTGTTCGCGGAGCGATCGTTCGCGCAGTGGGAGCAGGACAGCGGCAGCTTCGGAGCCGAGGCCGGCAAGCGCTTCTACGAAATGGGCGAGAAGGACAGTGTCGATCGCAGCTTCGTGGTGCTGAAGCAGTTCATCAACGAGTTGAGCAACCCGAACGACATCGATCAGGTTGCGTCGACGATCCTTCACCTGTCCGGCGAGTATTTCGACCGCGGCGCGCTCTTCATCGCCGCCGCCGACGCATTCATGGGCCTGGGCGGCTACGGAGTCACGGGCGGCGGCGAGACGATGGATGAGCGCATCCGCTCGTTGAGCATCGATCGGAGCGATCCGTCGATCCTGTCCGACGTGGCTTCGTCGGGGCAGCCCCATCACGGCAAGATCCGGCGCACCGACGCAAACGTCCGTCTCATCGAGCAGATGGGCAACCTGTTGCCGACCGAGGTTGTGGCGTTGCCGATCATGCACAATGAGCAGGGCATTGGTATTCTGTATGGAGATAACGCGGAACACCGTGCTCCCATCAGCAGCATGACCGGGCTGGAGATCTTCCTCTCGCAAGCCGGCTACGCATTCGGGAACGCGGTCATTGCGTGGCAGAAAGCCGGCGGGCGAGGGCGGGAAGGGACATGAAAATCCTGGTTGTCGAGGACTCCTCTTCGATGCGTGCGTACCTCACCACGATCATCGAAGGGGGAACCGAGTCGTACGACCTCGAGATCGTCGAGGCCTCGAGCGGATTCGAGGCGCTCAAGAGTCTTCCTCACCACAAATTCGACGCCATCCTCACCGACATCAACATGCCCGACATCAACGGGCTCGAGCTGGTCAGCTTCCTCAAGAACCATCCCACGTATCGCACGATCCCGATCATGGTGATCTCGACCGAGAGCACCGATGCCGATCGCAAACGCGCGTCGGCACTCGGCGCCGAAGAGTATCTGGTGAAGCCGTTTCAGTCGGGTGAGCTCGTCGCCAAATTGCGAAGGATTCTCCGCGTCGCATGACCAGAGACGACGATCGCGCGCGTGAGGAATTCACCGGCGAAGCCGAGGAGATTCTGGACGCGTTGTCGCGGGACCTGGTGGCCTTCGAGGCCCAGGGTCAGGACGTCCGGCCCGAGCTCGTCAACAAGATTTTCCGCGACGTGCACACGCTCAAGGGTCTGGCCGGCATGCTCGGATTCGGCGAGATCTCGGATCTGTCGCACAACCTCGAGGACATGCTCGACAAGTTGCGCATGGGGAAGATCGCGATCACGCGCGATCTCGTCGACCTGCTCTATGACGCAGTCGACAGCCTCAACCGCCTCGTCATTTCGATCAACGACCCATCGGTGGCGGGACTCGTCGACGTCGCGCAGCTCACGACCCGGATCCATCAGGCCGTCCTCGGTCCCCGATCATCGGTCGCCGGTACGGATCCGCTCGCGGAAATCACGCTCGATGAACAGACGAAACGATCGCTGACCGAATACGAGGAGCATCGTCTCGTCGAAAACGTGCGCAGCGGCAAACACATGCTGTCGCTCGAGGTGACGTTCGACTTCGCCGACTTCGACGAGAAGCTGCGTGCGGTGACTGCGACGCTGAGCGAAGGCGGCGAAGTGATCTCGACGCTGCCGGCTCTCGATGCGAGCGGCGGCTCGGGGATTTCGTTCCGGCTGCTGTACGGTTCGAAGCTCGACGAGCCGGCCGTGGCGGCGATGGTGCCGTACGCAAGAGTATCGAATCTGCGTCGAGGTGGAGGACAGGCGCCCTCGCCTGTCCCGACTGTCGAGGTGCGGACAGG
>DASVHS010000033.1:0-4394 GCA_036382495.1 Thermoanaerobaculia bacterium
CAGGAGATGCTCGAGGATCCCGACCAGAAGATCGCCCGCCCCCGCCAGATTTACACCGGCTCACAACGGCGCGATTACAAACCGATGTCATCGCGTTAAGCGCCCACACCACCACTCCCCCTTGCTGCCTTCGTCGGCGAGCACCAGGTTCGTGGCGGCGCGAAGGACATCGTCGCGGCGCGTCATCAAAATACCGCTGAGAATGAGATCGCCTGTCATCAATGCGATGACCGCGGGCAGCAGCGGGATGATGACCTCCGGCACGATGTTCATCGTGATCACGTCGAACGTCCCGCGGCGAATCGTTTCGACGCCGCCGATGAACAGCGGGAAATCGACGCGGTTGCGCAGCCGGTTGTCACGCAGCGGTCCGAACGCGTCCAGATCGTTGTCGAACGCGATCACTTTCGCGGCGCCGAGGCGGAGCATGGCGATGGCGAGGATGCCGCTGCCGGAGCCGATGTCGAGTCCGCGTTTGCCGCGCAACTCGACGCGCTCCAGCATTTCGATGCACAGCGACGTCGTCTCGTGCGATCCGGTTCCGAACGCCTGCTCCTGCGGGACGATGATGCGCAGCCGCTCCGACTCGCCGATCAGCCGCTCGTCGGGCGCGACGACGAACTTCTGTCCGATCAGCAGCGGCTCGAGCGATTGTTCGTATCGCTCGAGCCAGTCGACGCGCGGTCGATCGATCGATTGGAACTGCGCGCCGAGATCACGGAGCGTCTCGATCGTCGCGGCGCGCGAAGCCGCCGAATCGAAATACGCGCTGACGACAGTCTCGCCGTCGCGGTCAATCGACGAGCTCCCGGTCGAAGCACTCAAAAACAATCGCCCCTGAACCTCGTCATCGATTCCCGCATCGGAGCGAACCGTGATCTCGAGAACGAAGTCGATACCGGATGTCATCCTGAGTCGCGCAGACGGCGAGGGATCTGGGCGGTGGTCACTTCATGCAATCTTCGCAAACTCCTCGTCGGTCAACTTGATGCTCGCTCCGGCCATGTTCTCTTCGAGATGCTTCACCTTCGACGTGCCCGGAATCGGCAG
The DNA here is from genome assembly GCA_036382495.1 of Thermoanaerobaculia bacterium. Lineage (GTDB taxonomy): Bacteria > Acidobacteriota > Thermoanaerobaculia > Gp7-AA8 > Gp7-AA8 > DASVHS01. The sequence continues at coordinate 1,051 of DASVHS010000033.1, forward strand.
CATCACCGCGGACCGTTTCAGCAGCCACGCCAGCGCGATCTGCGCCGGCGTCGCGCGATGCTGTTTCGCGATCTCGGCAAGCGGACCGCCGTGACTGGCGAGTTTGCCGGTCTGCAGCGGGAACCACGGGATGAAGCCGATGTTCTCGCGCTCGCAGTGGTCGAGCACACTCTCCCATTCGCGATCGGCGAGGTTGTATTTGTTCTGAACGGAGACGACCGGAAAGAACTGGCGCGCGCGCTCGATCTGCTCGGCGTTCACTTCCGAGAGTCCGACGTGACGGACCTTGCCGTCGCTCACGAACTTCTGAATCGTTTCGAACTGGTTCTCTTCCGGAACGGCTGGATCGATGCGGTGCAGCTGCCAGACATCGATGCGATCGAGTCGCAGACGGCGCAGACTTCCTTCGAGCTCTTCGCGAAGGCGCGCCGGTTTTCCGTTTGGCGTCCACTGACCAGGACCGGGCCGATCGAGTCCGCCCTTCGTCGCGATGACAAGACCTTTCGGATACGGATGGAGCGCCTCCGCGATCAGCTCTTCGCTGACGTGCGGGCCGTAGGATTCTGCCGTGTCGATCAGATTGACGCCGAGCTCGATCGCGCGGCGCAGGACCGCGAGCGCTTCCTTGCGATCTTTCGGCGGACCCCAGACTCCGTCGCCGGTGATGCGCATCGCGCCAAACCCGAGACGATGGACGGCTAAGTCGCCGCCGATGTGGAAGGTGCCTGCAGAGGCTGCGGTGATGGTGGTTGGATTCATGCGCGAAGAATCGTGCACCATCGATGCCGCGCTGACCAGAGCGCAGTGCGCGGAGTCAGAGCGCAGAGCGCAGTGGGCAGAGCGCAGGAGTCTGCGCTCCGCGCTCCGCCCTCTGCGCTCTGATTTTTAGAGACTGCGTTTCTTGCCGCGGATGTTGCGTCGGCTTCCTTTTGTTTTTCCGCCGCCGAACCCGCCGCCACCGGCGCCACCGCCCCCACCGTAACCACCGCCCCCACCCCCGCCGTAGCCGCCGCCACCGCCGCCGCTGCCGCCGTAGCCGCCGCCACCACCACCGTATCCGCCCCCACCGCCGCCGGCGTAGTTACCGCCGCCCCCGCCACCGCCGAACGAGCGGCCGCGTCCGCCGCCACCTGGTCCACCGGTGCGCGGACGGTCTTCCGCCGCGTTGACGCGAAGCGCACGACCGCCCAACTCATGTCCGTTGAACTTTTCGATCGCTTTCGCCGCGTCCTCGTCCGACGCAAACTCGACGAAGGCAAAACCGCGAGGTCTTCCGCTCTCGCGATCCATCGGCAGGAACACGTCCTTGATCTCTCCGATTTGCGAGAAGAGAGACTGAACCTCGTCCTTCGTCGTGTTGAAATCCAAATTTCCTACAAAGACTTTCGCCGACATCACTCCATCACTTTCTGCCTCGCATCAAGCGGGCTGCCCTTTTCTGTTCGCAAGGGTTGCGCCGTGCTCGTAAATTATGCCGCAGCAATGGAGTGCGATCGAATCAAATCGACGCTTCGCGCTCCCGCAACCGCCGCGATCAGACCGCCGGCCGCGCCGATGATCAGGATGGGAGCATACGCCTTCGTCACGATCGCGTCCGGCAGGCTAACCAGGATTCCGACCGTCAAACCGCGGGCCCAGGGCGGCATCGGCAGCTCCGCGGTCACGGCGAGCAGACCGATCGCGAAGCGGCTGGTGAACGCCGCCAGAAGCGCCGTCCGCTTGTCCGGAAAACGCATCGGGAGCATGAGCGCGACGGCAATCGCACCGAAGACCACACCGGCGATCAAACCGAACTGAACATGGCTCATGTCCTTAGACTACAACAACCTACGGCCCGTAGAACGGGTCCCCGGAATGCACTGCCCGCCTCGCGGGTTTCTATGGCAACTGAGTTGTTTGCCTGCAGAGCAGCAAGAACCCTCCGGTTCGAGTCTCCGCATCTGGCAGCAGCAGAAAGGAGATTCAAGTTGAAAACAACTGGTACCGTGAAGTGGTTCAACGAAGCCAAGGGCTTCGGGTTCATCACGACTGACGGTGGAGAAGATGTCTTCGTGCACTTTTCCGCAATTCAGGGCAACGGCTTCCGCACTCTTGCGGAGGGCGCTGCGGTCGAGTTCGAAGTGACCCGTGGACCGAAAGGTCTGCAGGCAACGAACGTCACTGTCGCTGCGTAATACACAGCAAGCGTGAACACCAAAAGGACAGCCGAAAGGCTGTCCTTTTTTTGTTTTGAGGGACCCGGCAACCGGCAACCGTCTACGAACCGCTCATCGCGTCCCGGATCGCCTGAAAATCCTTCTCTCCAATTTCGAAGAACCCGCGCCGGAACACGACTCCCCAGCTCTTCTTGTTGCGGATGAACTCCAGGTTCTCGATCAGCGGCTGAATCTTCGCCTCCGCCGCGGGGAGGAACTTCACGTGGCGACGCCAGGGATGAAACTCCGGCGTCATCTCCACCTGGTAGGGTGCTTCGTCGGTCACTTCACCGATCGCGGTGAACGACTGCACCGGCTCACCGGCGCGCATCTCCGTGCGCGGCGAGTAGAAGACGATACCGTCGCCTTTCGACAGACGTTTGAGCCGTGTGTCCTTGCCGTGATCGGCCTGCGTGAACCCACCGGCGACGCCATTCTGAACGTGAGTGCGGGAAACCGTATTGACCCAGTAGCGCATATCCTCGACAACCTCCTTGCCCCGAGGTTCCCTCGGAATCGAAGGCGCAGCAAATTTTCTACGTTGCGTGGACGCTAGCCCTCAACTCTCAGCTCTTAGGAACACCGGGCCGGGATCTCCTGAGAGCTGAGAGCTGAACAGCTGAGACTCTTCTGTGTGGCCGCGGGCTTCAGCCCGCGATCTCCGCGAGGCTGACCCCGCCGACGCACTAGACGCGCCGTCGCTTCGTCAGCGTCGCATCCGCTCCTCGGTCACGCAGGTGCCGAGGTCGCGGAGGAGACCGTCGTGGATGTCGTAGACCCAGGCGTGGATCGCGACTGCGTGCCCGCGCGCCCACGCCTCGCGCACGACGGTCGTGCGGCTGACGTTCACCACCTGCTCGGTCACATTCAACTCGCACAGCCGCCGGTGCCGCTGCTCCTCGCTCTTCAGCGCGTCGAGCTCCTGCTGATGCTTCGCGCGGACGTCCTGGACATGGCGCAGCCAGTTGTCGGTGAGCCCGAGCTTGTCGTCACGCAACGCAGCGAGTACGCCGCCGCAGCCGTAATGACCGCAGACGATGATGTGGTTGATGCGAAGGACGTCGATGGCGAATTGAATCGCCGACAGACAATTGAGGTCGGCGTGCACGACGACGTTGGCCACGTTGCGGTGGACGAACATGTCGCCGG
>DASVHS010000034.1:0-11095 GCA_036382495.1 Thermoanaerobaculia bacterium
GCTCATTTTCTACGCGAATACCGCGGGATTTCCGAGCCGTTGCATGGACACTCGTACAGAGTCGAGGCGGACCTCGCGACGCACGGCGGCGGTGTCGACGGCGACGCGATCGCAGTCGACTTCGTCAGCGCGAAACGCAAACTCGAGGCGCTCGCGAAGCGGCTCGACTACGGCTGCATCAACGACGTTCCGCCGTTCACCGAGATCAATCCTTCAGCGGAAAACATCGCGTCGTGGTTCCATCGCGAGTTGTCGTCGGCGGTGGCCGATGAAAGCGCGCTGGTGATCGCGGTGACGATCTGGGAAGGCCCGGTCAACTCGGTCACGTACAGACCATGAAGAAGCTTTCCAATCACACCGCGCTCAAGGAATGGTCGACGGTGATCGAGTCGCTCGGTCGCGGCGAGCAGGTCATTCTGATTCGCAAAGGCGGCATCGCCGACCCGAAGTTCGGCCTCGACGCGAATGAGTTCTATCTCTATCCGACGTACTTTCATCAGGGCGAGAGCGATCATCGGCCATCCGTCGAGATCACGCACTGGTGTGAATCGGCGCGCACATGGAGTGTGCGCGACATCGACACTCTCCACCGTCTCGCGCCGCTCGTTTCGATTCCTGTCGAGACGCTCGAAGCTCGCCATCGCTTCCGCCCCGACCAGGCGCTTCACATCATCGGCGTGCGTGTCTACAGGTTGCGCCGTCCCGTCGAAGTGCGATTTCGCGATGAATATGAGGGTTGCCGCAGCTGGCTGAGCGTCGACGACGAAATCGACGTCGAAGGCTCAACCGCCGTTCTGACCGAAGCGGCCCTCAACGCGAAGCTCGCTGCGATCGATTCCCTGCTGACAGTCGCGGTGTAGGCCTTGGAACTGATCGCGGTCCTTGTGATGATCGTGATCGGTGGCGTGGGCGCCGTCTTTGTTTTGATCGCGCTGGCCATTGCGAAAGGCGAGGCCCGGGCTGAAGTTCGCTCATCGGACCGCGATCACGTGGCCGCGTCGATCCTCTATCAGATTCTGATCGCGGGCGGCGCAGCCCCGGAAGACGCGCTGCGAACAATCCGTCGCGGCGCCGGCCTCGGCGCACGCGTCACGCCGGGAGTCGACGTGACGACCTGGGCGGAGACATACGCGCGTGTGACGTCCGAGTCTGCGCGCGCGCAACTCCTCGAGTCGGCTGTGCAGTTCGCCGCGGCGCATCGAGCGCCGATTCCTCTCCGCCAGTACGCAACCCTCCTCGACCTCAGTTTCGGCCTCGGCTTTCACACCGACGCGCTGGCCCGGCTACGCGAGCGGTACGGCTTCGAATACGTCGATCACGCGAAGGACGCGCGCCCCAGGGAAGCGGACCGTGGTGGTGGTGCGACACCGCTCTTCGTCCGCGATGAAAGCCGGCGCGGGGAATGGCTGCGTGTTCTGGAGATCGAAGGAACTCCAACACGACAGGCGGTCATCTCGGCGTATCGGCGCCTCGCGGCTCAGCATCATCCGGATCGGTTTCACCTTCAGCCGGACGAGGTTCAGCGCAGTGAGGCGGCGCGTTTCATCGAGATCACGCGCGCCTACGAAAAGCTGCTCGCACTCTACGGGGATTGACGGCTCGGCCTGGTCGTGTATAATGCCCCGCTCGGGAATACCCCCGCTGTGACTGTTTGTTAACACCGGGTTCGCCAGCAGTTCCCTCCAGAAGACCGTAGTCTTTCATTGAGTGCAACCGATTTCGAGGACGGTCGTGTCCGCAGCTGGTGACGTGACCACGCCAGCCGTTCCTGATGACCTGAAAGCCGCGCGAACGTTCCAAGTCACCTGATTTCAACCATTTCACGCCCGTGACCGATACGAGAGTAACTATTTTATTTGCCGCCGCATCTAATGATGCATGCGGCATGGAGTGTGAAGTTTTCATGCTTGCGACAATCAGGGAGAGATCATGAAGAGCGCGGTAGCAACTGACCACGAACAGGGCTGGGACTTCGAGAAGGCAGCGATGCCTTACGTGGACTCGCTCTACAACACCGCCTACCGGATGACTCGTAATTCCGAGGACGCCGAGGATCTCGTTCAGGAGACGTACCTCAAGGCGTACAAGTACTACGACAAATTCGAGGAAGGCACGAACTTCAAGGCGTGGCTTTTCAAGATCATGAAGAACACGTTCATCAACAACTATCGGAAGAAGAAGCTGACTCCGCACAAGATCGACTTCTCCGAGATCGAAGAGTCGTACGAGCGCGTCATCCAGAAGAACGCTCCCGATCTGATCAAGGATCCGGAGACCGACATCTTCCAGGACATGATGGATGAGGACGTGAAGCGCGCCCTCGACTCGCTTCCGCACGACTACAAGATGGTCGTGCTCCTCGCGGACATCGAAGGGTTCTCGTACAAGGAAATCGCGGAGATCCTCGACTGCCCGGTCGGCACGGTGATGTCTCGTCTTTATCGCGGCCGCAAGATGCTCGAGCGCACGCTGCTCGAGTACGCGCGGAAGTACGGTTACATCCGCGGCGGCGCCGAGCCGGCGAAGATGCGCTCGCGTAAAGACGAAACGAAGGGCCGCAAGAAGAAGGACGCGCCCGGGGAAGAGACCGAGACGCCGGAGCCGGAAGAGAACGAAGACGCTGCTCTGTTCGCTGGCGCCGACGACGAGGAATTCGAATTCGAAGTTCCTGAAGAAGAAGAACAGGAACAGTTCGACATCGGATAAACACACGAATCAGAAAATGCACGGGGCCGGCTGAAGAGCCGGCCCTTTTTTTTGCTGGAATCTTGGCAGACCCCTCGCAGTTGGACGTGCTCGAGTGTCGTCACCTCACAAAACAGGAGACGCGATGCTGTGTCGCGAGGTCAAACGATTCGTTTACTTCTTCCTCGATGGTTCGCTTGGCGAGCAGAAACGTCAGGACTTCAACAGCCATCTGAAACTCTGCCCAGATTGCGAGCTGCGAATGCGGATTCAGGAACGTCTTCGCAATTTCATGCAGTCGCGATTCGCGCGGCTGGCCACCACTGCGCCTGATCGCTTCAAGACCAGGCTGACGCGCTCGATGCGGGCTTTTCGCACCGAGTGGTCGCGCTGACGCCGCCCGCTCGTCTAGAATCCGCCGCGTGCGGAAGGCGAAACCAAAAGCGAAACCTCGCGTCGAACCCCAACCTGCCGAAGAAAAACTGATTCTCGTCTCTTCGAATCCCAACAAAGGAATCGAGGCGGAGCGAATCCTCGGCGTGCCGCTGTTGCGAGTGTCCCTCGTGCTGCCGGAGATCCAGGCCGCGACCGTTGAAGAAGTGACGCGTTACAAACTGGAAGTCGCGCGAAGCAAGGGCTACCACCGCCTCGTCGTCGAAGACGTCTCCCTTGGCTTCGACGAGCTCGGCAATTTTCCGGGTCCGTACGTGCGATGGTTGCTCGAAGCAGCGGGCGGCCGCGGTCTTGCCGTGATCGCGTACGCGCTGCGCAATCGATCGGCGCGCGCGCAGTGCTGTGTCGCGTACTGGAATGGCGTCGAGGGAAAGCTGTTTCAGGGGGAAACGACAGGCGACATTCTGGTCGAGGCGCGCGGGGAGCAGAAGTTCGGGTGGGATGCCTGGTTTCAGCCTCACGGCTCGACCAAGACGTTCGCCGAGATGACCGACGCCGAAAAAGACGCCGCCTCGCATCGAGGCAAGGCGTATCGAAAACTCGCGGAACACCTCGCTCAGGAAAAGCTGCGTTCGACCTGAACGCTGGACAGAATTGATCTGAATTCTGGACAAAGGCGCCACAGGTTCGCTACACCGGCGCCGCAACGAATCCATAAACCATGCGTATACATGTAGTTGAACAAGACGCGCCCAGCCGTGGGTGATGGCAAGGGGATTGAACTACAGATGGTCGCGCCGGCGAGGCCGGCGTGAGTTGAAAGGAAGCTCCTATGTGGGTATTCGACGGAGAAGAGTGGACGGAAGAGGGTGGAAGCAGCGAAAAGAAGCCCAAAGCTGAACAGGTCTTTCGGATCGAAGAGTTTCAGCCCGAGCTTCAGATCGTCCCGGTCGGTCCGACCGTTCCGCGAACGAATCGCATACCGGTTCCTTTGCCGTAATCCACAAGATCCTCTTTGACGATAGTCAGGCCGCGCGCGTAGCGCGGCCTTTTGCTTTTCAGCGGGGGCTGAAGCGAGTCAGGAACGACGAGATGATCGGCTCGACCGACTCCGACGCGACGGAAAAGATCCTGTCCGCGTGGTAATTGCCGGCGAGATCCAGGATGTGCAACTCCTTCGGTTCGTTCGCCTTTTCGTAGAGCGCGATCGAATGGCGATGCGCGATCAGCCAGTCGTTCTTCACGTGGATGAAGCAGACCGGCGCGTGAACATCGACGATGTCGTCCAGCGCCCGCAATTTCGCGGATCTGCGCATCCGCCACGCGAATCGCGGACGCTTGAGCGCCTGGGAGAACGCGATGTGCCGGTGGATCGTGAACGGATTGATCCGCGGCACGATCATCGAGAAATCGGCAACCGGCGAGATCAACAACATGGATGCGAGCGGCAAGTCGTGCCGCGCTGCCGTCGAGATCGCGATCGCTCCGCCGTATGAGAACCCGACCAGGGTGATCGACTCGACTGAGGTCCGGCGCAGGATATCGTTGGCAACCGCCGCGACGTCGTAGTGTTCGTAAAGATTGAACCCGTAGACGCCCTCGCTGTCGCCGTGTCCGCGCACGTCGACGACCGCGGTGCGGTAGCCGTTCGCCAGGAGAAGGCCGGCCAGGCGCACCATCGCCGGGTGCCGTCGATCGCGCCAGAAGCCGGGAACCACGAGCACCGCCGACCGCGACGGGGCATCGTAAAGGTCATAATGGATGACGGTTCCGTCGAACGAAGGGACGCTCGAGGTGACCGGCGTGGGAACCTTCGCCAGAGCTGCGTTGCTTGACATCATCGCGACCCTTCCTATATTACCGCCCGCGTCAGTCTCATCCGCGGAACGCAATTCGCTCCAGGAGAGTTTGCACCCCATGAAGAAGTCGTTCGCGCTTACGCTTCTCGCGCTCGTGCTCGCAGGCACGTTCGCGGTTGCGTGCAAGAAAGAAGAGAACACGAATACGGACACGGCCACGACGGATACGTCGATGACCGCCGCGACTGACACCGCGTCGACGGCAAACACCGTCACGATGTCGACGAGCGGCACTTCTGCCACAGGCACAACGGGAACGATGACCGACACTTCGGCGACGGGCACTACTGGAACCATGGCGACCTCGACCACGAGCTCCACGACCACTCACCGATGATTCACGTGGCACCCGAGTTGCTTTTTCACGGTCGCGGGGCCGTGTCCCTTCGTGGGGCAACCCCGCTCTTTGCAGGACTTGAGTTGTCGGTTAATCACCGAAGGTTAGAACGGACAAGGAGGTGAGGTTCGGCACCCAGTGATCAGTTCACATTCCTCCGCATCCCATCCCCAACAGTGAAAGGAAACATTATGAAAAGAAGTCTTGCCATTCTCATGGTGATGGCTCTTGCCCTCTTTGCGTTCGCATGCAAGAAGGAAGAGAACACGAATGTGACCGACACCGCGGCCAGCGACACCTCATCGACGATGACCACGAGCGACACCTCGGGCACCGTGATGAGCAGCACGTCGTCCACCGACACCTCGGGCACAACGATGAGCAGCACAGGTATGACCAGCACCGACACAACGGGTACGGCGATGTCCAGCACGGACACCTCCGACACCGCGATGACGGGAACGGCCGCGACGACCGGAACAACGGGGACCGCGACCAAAACCACGAAGTCCACGAAAACAAAAACCACAACGAAGAAACACTAATCAGGAGAGAGTTGAATGAAGAAGACTTTGGTAGTTTTGATGGTTGTCTCGCTGGCGCTGTTCGCTTTCGGCTGTAAGAAGGAAGAGAACACGAACGTCACCGACACGGCGGCAAGCGATACGTCATCGACGATGACGACGAGCGATACGTCGGGCACGGCGATGTCCAGCACCAGCGGCACGACCGATACGGCAGCGATGCCTTCCGGCACGACCTCTGACACGTCGGGCACGGCCATGACGTCGACGACGTCAACGACGACGTCCGGCACCACCGGCACGACGACCATGGGAAGCGACACGGGCTCCATGACGACGACGACGGGTACCGCCACGAAGAAGACCACGAAGACCACCACCAAGAAGCACTGATCGAAAGCATTGATTCAGGGGAACGCCCTGCTTCGGCAGGGCGTTTTCATGTATGAGTCACTAGGAGAGAAAGAAATGAAAAAGTCCCTGGCAATTCTCATGGTTGCATCACTCGCGCTGTTTGCGCTGGCCTGCACGAAGACCGAGAACACAAACGCAACGATCGGAACGGACACGACCGGTACGAGTTACTCGTCGACCGATTCGTCGAGCACATCGATGTCGAGCACGAGCAGCACGAGCGGCATGACGACGACCGGCTCCACGACCACCACCGGCACGACGTCCACCGACACGACGGGCACGGGCGGCATGACCGGAACGACCTCGACGACCACCACGTCGAGCTCAACGACCACGCGCTAGCAGTACCCGATGTCATCCCGAGCGTAGTCGAGGGACCTGGGTGGCCGGCGGTTCGCAACTCGCGCCACCGCCCAGGTCCTTCGCCGTCTTCGCGGCTCAGGATGACATCGCGGTTTTCTTTTTCACCTCGAGATCCTCGCGCAGCTTCTGATAGACGCGATGAGTCTCGACCTCGGCCGCCCGGCGGTCACCGTTGTTGTCGATCACATAATCGGCAGCGCGGACGCGATCCTCTCGCGACATCTGGTTCTTCATGCGTCGTCTGGCGTCGGGTCGCGAGACTCCGCGCATGGCGGCGCGCGTCTCCTGCGTTTCCGGAGCGAGGTCGACGACGACGATCTTGTCGTATCGCTCCTTCCCCCCTGATTCGAGAAGCAGCGTGGCCTCGACGATGAAGATCCTGTCGCGATCGGGGAAGCGCGTCTCTTCCGACGACATGAGGCGCTGCTCTTCGTCGATCACCAGCGGGTGAATCAGGCGATTGAGCTTCTGCGCCGACTCGCGATCCGCAAACGCGATGTCCGCCAGCTTCTGGCGATCGATCTCGCCACTCTGCGTGAGGATGGAGCGGCCGTAGGTCTCGACGAGCACGTTGTGTCCTGCTCCCCCCGGACGATACAAACGGGCGACGATCGCATCGGCATCGATCGTCACGCAGCCGAGGCTCGCGAAGATGCGGGAGATCGTCGATTTGCCGCTGGCGATTCCGCCGGTCAGGCCGGCTTTGAGGATCATCGGCGTCTCCACTGCGCAGCGGTCAGCGTGTTCCGCATCAGCATCGCGATCGTCATGGGCCCGACACCGCCGGGGACCGGCGTAATCCAGCCGGCCACTTCCTTCGCACGCGCGAAGTCGACATCGCCGACCAGCACCGAGCCATTCTTCTCGAGCAACCGCATTTTCTCCGGATCGTGTCTCAGTTGCGGAGCGAATGCGGCATCCATTCGGTTCATCCCGACATCGATGACGATCGCGCCCGGCTTGATCATGTCGCCGGTCACGATGAACGCCTTGCCGACCGCCGCGACGATGATGTCACCCTGACGGACGATTGCGCGAAGGTCGGCTGTGCGCGAATGGCAGATCGTCACGGTCGCATTGCGGCGCAGAAGCAGCGCCGCCTGCGGCTTGCCGACGATGTCGCTCCGTCCAACCACGACGGCGTGCTTCCCTTCGATCGTCTGGCCCGTCGAGTCGATCAACCGCATCACGCCGCTGGGCGTGCACGGCGCGAGCGTTGGCCGGCCGAGGTGAAGGCGCCCGACGTTCAGCGGATGAAAGCCGTCGACGTCTTTCGCCGGATCGATCGCGTCGATGACCTTCGTCGCATCGATGTGCTTCGGCAACGGGAGTTGCACGAGGATGCCGTCGACCTCGTCGTCGCGGTTGAGCCGGGCGATTTCGGCGAGGAGATCCGCCTCGCTGAGCGTCTCCGGAAACACTCGCTGACCGCCGCCAAACCCCAGCTCCTCGGCTTTCCTGGCCTTGCTGCGGACATAGATTTCCGAGGCGGGATCGTCGCCGACGCGGACGGCGACGAGGCCGGGGCGCCACGGCAGGCGGCCGAGCTCGGCGGCCACCTCCTGCTCGATTCCGCGAGCCACGGCTTTACCGTCGATGATGCGAGCCGTCACGGTGCGGCGGGCTTGTATCACAAGGAAGCTCTCAGCACTCAAGCTCTCAGCTCAAAAGCTCTCAGCTCTCAGGGAGACCGAACGCAGTTCTGCTGAGAGCTGAGAGCTGAGAGCTGTGAGCTCAAGATGTTGGGAATGAACCGCTTGACTCGCTCTGTTCGGCAGTGTTACCGTTTCGACCCTTTCTCAGGGAAGGTCTGTTCTTCGTTTGTTTTGAATGTTTCGCGGCGCCTCGCTGTTCACACCGGGCGCTCGCCGAATATCAATCAGGAGTCTCATGCGTACGTATTTCCCCAAGCAGGGTGACATTGTTCCGCGCTGGTTTTTGATCGACGCCGAAGGCAAAGTCCTCGGGCGTCTGTCGACGGCCATCGCGACCATCATTTCAGGCAAGGCCAAGCCGACCTACACGCCGTTCCTCGACACGGGCGATCACGTGATCGTCATCAACGCCGAGAAAATCGTGCTGACCGGCAAGAAGGAAACGGACAAGATCTACCGTCATCACTCCTCCTATCCGGGCGGATTGAAGTCGAAGGAAGCCCGCTTCGTCCGCGCCGAGAAGCCGGAATCGATGATCGAAGAAGCGGTGTGGGGCATGCTGCCGAAGAACAAGATCGGCCGGAAGATGCTCAAGAAGTTGAAGGTCTACCGCGGGACGGATCATCCGCATACGGCGCAGCAGCCCGAGAAGTTCGAAGTCAAGAAGTAATCAGGAGGAATGTCCTTGGCTCTGGTTGAATATTACGGAACAGGCAGACGGAAGACGTCGACCGCGCGCGTGCACATGCGTCCGGGCAGCGGCGTCATCACCGTCAATCACCGCACCTTCGATGAGTACTTCCCGAACGAAGTGCTGAAGATGATCATCAAGCAGCCGCTCTCGCTGACCGAGACGAACGACAAGTTCGATATCGTGGTCACCGTGGACGGCGGCGGTCCTTCCGGCCAGGCCGGCGCGATCCGCCACGGCATTTCCCGCGCGCTCCAGCTCTACAACATGGAGCTTCGCAAGCGTCTCAAGAAAGCCGGACTCCTCACGCGCGACCCGCGCATGAAGGAGCGCAAGAAGTACGGACAGAAGGGCGCCCGCGCCCGCTTCCAGTTCTCCAAGCGCTAGTCTGATGATTCCGGTTCAACAACGGTTGTGATTCGAGACAGGAGCGATCCGTCGCTCCTGTCTTTTTGTTTGTCAGGTCTTTTCATTCTCAATTTTCAATCTTCAAATCGAAAAGGAGGGTCTTCTTGGCGGTATCTATTACGATGAAAGAGCTGTTGGAAGCTGGCGTTCACTTCGGTCATCAGACCAAGCGCTGGAATCCCAAGATGAAGAAGTACATCTTCGGGAAGCGCAATGGGATCTACATCATTGACCTGCAGAAGACGCTGAAGCTCTTCAAGGAAGCTTCCCAATTTATCACTGACCTCGCCGGTCAGGGTAAGCGCATCCTGTTTGTGGGCACCAAGCGCCAGGCGCAGGACGCGATTCTCGAAGAAGCCAACCGTTGCGGCATGTTCTACGTGAACAATCGCTGGCTCGGTGGCACACTCACGAACTTCCAGACCGTCCGCAAGTCGATCGAACGCCTCAAAGAGATCGAGGCGGTCCTCAACGACACGGAAAAAGAAATGTCGAAGAAGGAACGTGCCCAGCTCGACCACGAGCGGGAGAAGCTGCAGAAGAACCTCATCGGAATCCGCGAGATGGACGGACTTCCTGACGCGCTCTTCGTGATCGATCCGAAGAAGGAGTACATCGCCGTCAAGGAAGCGAAGAAGCTCAAGATTCCGGTGGTGGCCATCGTCGACACGAACTGCGACCCGGAAGACATCGACTACGTCATCCCGGGGAACGACGACGCGATCCGCGCGATCCGTTTGTTCACGCAGAAGATCGCCGACGCCGTCCTCGAGGGCTACAACCTCGCCGAAGAGAAGTTCATCGGTGTCGAGGACAAGGGCCACGCGCAGGCAGCAGCGCCGATGCCTGTCGCCGAAACGGCCGAGCCGGTCGCGGCTCCAGCAGCTTCGTAATTACCTCAACACGATTTCTTGTGGAGGACAGGCGCCTCGCCTGTCCTCTTTGCATTGGAGAGCAAAAATGACTCAGATCACCGCAGCGATGGTGAAAGAACTGCGCGAGGCGACCGGCGCCGGAATGATGGACACCAAGAACGCTCTCACCGAGGCGCAGGGGAACATGGAAGAGGCGACGAAGATCCTTCGCAAGAAGGGCCTCGCTGCCGCGGGCAAGAAGGCTGGTCGCGTGACCGCCGAGGGTGTCGTGCAGGCGCATGTCTCGGGGAATACGGGTGCGCTTGTCGAAGTGAACTGCGAGACGGACTTCGTCGGCCGCAACGAGAACTTCCGCAACTTCGCTGGCGAAGTGTCGAAGGTCATCGTGCAGTCGAAGGCGACGTCGGTCGAGCAGCTCCTCGGCGAGAAGTGGCCGGGTAAGAACGAGACCGTGCAGCAGCGCGTTGCCGAGATGATCGCGTCGATCAAAGAGAACATTACGATCCGTCGCTTCGTGCGATACGACGCGCCGGCGAATGCGTCGCTCGGTACGTACATCCACGGTGGCGGCAAGATCGGCGTGATGGTTGAGCTCCTCGCGCAGAGCGGGGCCAAGTCGAGCAAGCTCGAAGACGTCGCGCGTGACATCGCGATGCACGTCGCCGCAGCGGAGCCGCGCTTCCTCAACCGCACCGATGTGACGCAGAAGGACCTCGACACCGAGCGCGAGATCGCACGCGACGCCGCGGCGAAGTCGGGCAAGCCCGAGAACATCGTCGAGAAGATGGTCAGCGGCAAGATGGACAAGTTCTACGGCGAAGCCTGCCTGCTCGAACAGCCGTACATCCGCGACGACAAGTCGACGGTGACGCAGTACCTCGACAAGCA
>DASVHS010000035.1:0-2701 GCA_036382495.1 Thermoanaerobaculia bacterium
CCGGCGTCGAGACGATCGGCGTAGTCGGTGATCTTGAAGAACCACTGCGCGAGCTCTTTCTGTTCGACGATGCTGCCGCAACGTTCGCAACGGCCGTCGATGACCTGCTCGTTCGCGAGCACGGTCTGATCCTGCGGACACCAGTTCACCGGCGCCGTCCCGCGATACGCGAGGCCTCGCTTGTAGAGTTTCAGGAACAGCCACTGGTTCCACCGGTAATAGCCTGGATGACACGACGCGATCTCTTTCGACCAGTCGTAAAGGATCCCCCACTCCTCGAACTGCTTCTTCTCGCGCTCGATATTCGCCATCGTCCACGTGCGTGGATGGATGCCGCGCTTGATCGCTGCGTTTTCGGCTGGCAGCCCGAACGCGTCCCATCCCATCGGGTTCAGCGCCGCCATTCCGCGCATCCGAAAGAATCGATACAGCGCGTCGCCGAGGATGTAGTTGCGGCCGTGACCGACGTGGAGGTCGCCGGACGGGTACGGGAACATGTTCAACATGTATAACTTGTCGCCCGGCGCGGCAACGTCGATCTCGGCGACCTTCGCGTCCGCCCACTTCTTCTGCCACTTGGGCTCGATGGTTTTCGGGGAGTACTCGGACATAGAGCGCGGAAGTATGCCATGTCATTCCGAGCGCCGCAGAGCGCGAGGAATCTGGGCGGGGGAGCATTTCCCACCGCCCAGATTCCTCGCCGTCTTCGCGGCTCGGAATGACGTCAGTAGATGAACGTCACCGGCCCATCGTTCTCCAGCGTCACGTTCATGTACTCGCGGAAGCGGCCGGTCTGCACTTCGATGCCGGTCTTGCCGAGCTCGCGGACGAACAGCTCGAACATGACCCTCGCCTTCTCCGGCTCCTCGGCGCGGTCGAAGCCGGGACGGCGTCCGCGTTCGAGCGATGCGGCGAGCGTGAACTGGGATACGGCCAGGATCGCGCCGTGCGCTTCCGTCACGTCGCGGTTCATCTTTCCGGCGTCGTCGCTGAAGATGCGCAGCTCGCGGATTTTCTTCGCGGCGTCGATCATCTGCTGCTCGGTGTCACCTTTTTCTACGGCGGCCAGGATGAGCATCCCCGCGCCGATCCGCGACACGACTTCGCCCGCAACCGACACCGACGCGCTTGTCACTCGCTGAATGACGCACTTCATATCGAACGCGCATTCTAGTTACCATGAGGAGGATATGTACGCGGGCGAGAGGTTCAACAGCATCACTCATCTGATCGGGACGGTCATGGCGATCGCGGGCACGGCGGTCATCGTCTCGGTCGCCGCCGGCCCGCGCGCCGTCATCGCGTTCACGATTTACGGGTCGATGTTGATCCTGGCGTATCTCAGCTCCACGCTCTACCACAGCGTTCGCGGACCGGCGAAGGAGCTTTTCCACATCTTCGATCACTGCGCCATCTATCTATTGATAGCGGGCACCTACACGCCGTTCACCCTTCTGACGCTCCGGGGCCCGGTCGGCTGGTGGCTCTTCGCGACGATCTGGTCTCTCGCCATCGCCGGCATCCTCAAGGACGTCTTCTTCCTCGGCCGCTTCCGGATCGCTTCGGTCATCTTCTATCTATTGATGGGATGGCTCGTGGTCATCGCGTTCGGACCGCTGCGTGAGAGCCTGCCCATGGCCGGAATCGCGTGGCTGGCCGCCGGGGGAATCCTGTACACCGTGGGAACGATCTTCTTTGCGCTATCGAAACACGTCGTTCACACGCACGGCCTGTGGCATCTCTGCGTCCTGGGCGGCAGCATCTGCCATTACGTGGCCGTGCTGCGTTACGTCGCGTAACGTTCGCGGAGGACGCCCAGATGATGCCGCTCGTGGCCGAGCGTCATGTACGCCAGAGCGCGCACGGTGACTCTGTTGTCGCTGGCAACGCCGCCGCGGTCCCACGCTTCATCGTCGAAACCGCGAAAGAGTCCGATCGTCGCGAGCCGCACACTGGCGAGGCCGTCCGCGCGCTGCCGCATCGTCGATGATTCGAACGGCGAATTCGCCATGAACTCTTTCTCGTCGAAGCCAGGCAGCGGCGTCCTTGCGCCGCGCGCGAACGTCAGCGCGCGATACGTGAATACGCGTTCCGTATCTTCCATGTGACCGACGAGCTGTTTGATGCTCCATTTGTCGGGCGCATAGCGAAATTGCCCGCGGGTCTCATCGACCTTCGACAGGACCTTCTGCGTCTCGACACCCTGTTTCTCGAGTGCGCCGACGATGTCGAGCTCGGGGACGAGGTCGACGTAGCGGGAGTAGTACGGAGCGTGTTCGGACGGTTCGGGACGGCGCTGCTTCATGCGCGACATCGTACGACAACAAATGTGACGTCGTCGTTCGGCGGCTGATCGCCGTGCCATCGTTTTGCTGCTTGTTGCAGATCCGCGATTACGGCGTCGGCATCGGCTGCCTTCGCTGCCGACGCAAACGCCTGCGTCGCGTTCTGATCAGGGTTTGGATGCCGGTGAAGAGTAGCGCGCAGCCTCGACGTGACGAAGGACATACATGTCATGGGGGCTTCACTTTCGGCTCGGTGAAGTCGCGCGCCGCTTCGGCATGCGCGCCGAAACCTCTCGCATGATTCTCTTCACTTTCGGCTCGGTGAAGTAGCGCGCCGAGGCGATGAGTTTGCTCGCGCGCCGCTTCGGTGTGGCGACGATCACGGCGTAAAACGACCTCTCCCCTGCGCCGAGCAT
>DASVHS010000036.1:0-2681 GCA_036382495.1 Thermoanaerobaculia bacterium
AGTTTCACTTCGTCCGGAATGATGTTGCTCTTCGTGCCGCCATGAATCGATCCGACCGTCACCACGACGGGATCGAGCGGATTGTTTTCGCGGCTGACGATCGTCTGCAGCGCAAGCACGATCTCGGAGGCGACGACGATCGGATCCTTCGTGCTCTGCGGCGAAGCACCATGACCACTGACACCGCGAACCGTGATGCCGATGCTGTCGGACGCCGCCAGCGCGTAACCGGGAGTGAATCCGACTTTCCCCGCCTCGATCGTCGCCGAGTCATGGACCGCAAGCGCGTATGTCGGCTTCGGAAAGCGCTCGTACAAGCCGTCGCGCAGCATTGCCGCGGCGCCTTTGACGACTTCCTCCGCCGGCTGGCCGATGAGAACGACCGTGCCGTGCCACTGCGACTTCATGTCCGCGAGCAATTTCGCGGTCCCCATCAAAGCAGTCATGTGCAGGTCATGTCCGCACGCGTGCATGACGCTGGTTTCGCCAGCGGTGCCGTCGGTGCTGGAAGGCTTCGCCGTTACCGTGCTCGCATACGGCAGCCCGGTCTGTTCCGCGACCGGCAGCGCATCCATGTCTGTCCGCAGCAGCACGACCGGACCTGCGCCATTTTTCATGACCGCGACGACGCCGTAGCACGTGATCCCAGGCTCCGCGTACTTTCCGACGCGCTCGGTCACTTCGTATCCGAGGTCGCGGAGACGGCCGGCGATGAGGGAGGAAGTTTTCTGTTCCTGCATCGACAGCTCCGGCGCGGCGTGCAGCAACTGATATGTCTTGATCAGCGACGGGAGCTCGCGATCGATTCGTTCATCAATCGTTTGAGCAAACGCGGGAACGACGACGAACAGGATCACGACGACAAGAAGAAGAAGTCTGCGCATGCCCGAAGCCTATACCAGCGCGCTCCTATAATCGCGGAGCATGACCTGGGAATCCGTCATCGGACTGGAGGTGCACGCGCGGCTGCTGACGCAGTCGAAGATGTTCTGCGCGTGCTCGACGGCGTTCGGCGCACCTCCGAATACGAACGTGTGCCCCGTGTGCCTCGCCTATCCCGGCGCGCTGCCGGTGATGAATCGGCGCGCGCTCGAGCTGGGGATGCGAATGGCCGTGGCCACGGACTCCCAGATTCAGGCGCGCTCGCAGTTCGCGCGCAAGAACTATTTCTATCCCGACCTGCCGAAGGGCTATCAGATCTCGCAGTTCGAACGGCCGCTCGCGATCGGAGGAAGCGTCACGATCGGCGCGAACACCGTGCGGCTCATCCGCATCCACCTCGAAGAAGACGCCGGCAAACTCGTACACGAGGCCACGCGATCGCTCGTCGACCTGAACCGATCCGGCACGCCGCTGATCGAGATCGTCAGCGAGCCCGACATCCGCTCCGCCGCCGATGCCTCCGCCTACTTCACACGGCTGCGGCAGATCCTGATGTACGCGGGCGTGTGCGACGGGAACATGGAGGAGGGATCGCTCCGCTGCGACGCGAATGTGTCCATGCGCCGCACCGGTGAACCACTGGGAACGCGCGTCGAGATCAAGAACCTCAACTCGTTCCGCTTTCTGAAAATCGCGATCGAATACGAGATCGCCCGGCAGACGGCGTGGATCGAGCGCGGCGGCAAGGTCGTCCAGGAGACTCGCCTCTTTGACGCGAACAAGAACGAGACGCGTCCGATGCGCACGAAAGAAGAAGCGCACGACTATCGCTACTTTCCCGACCCCGATCTGCTCGAGGTCGACGTCGAGCCGCAGTGGATCGAGGACGTGCGACGCGCGGTTCCCGAACTGCCGCGTGCCCGCAGCGCACGCTATCAGCGCGAGTTGGGCCTGTCGGAAGTCGACGCCGAAATTCTCGTCGTCAGCCTCGATCTCGCCGGGTATTTCGAGGAGACGGCCCGTCTCAGCGGCAACGCCAAGGCCGCATCGAACTGGATCCGCAACGAGGTCCTGCGCGTGGGCCAGGAAAAAATCAGTGCGGCCGCATTGGCGCGACTCATTCAGTTGATCGACAGCGGCGCCATCGGCGGCAAAGTTGCGAAAGAAGTGTTCGAAGAGATCGCGTCGAGCGGCGGAGATCCGGAGCGCATCATCGAAACGAAGGGGCTCGCCCAGGTGTCCGACCGCGGCGCAATTCGCGACGCGGCCCAGCGCGTGATCGCGCGCACCGGTGCGCAAGTCGAGCAGTACCGCGGCGGCAAGACGCAGATCTTCGGATTCCTCGTCGGACAGCTGATGAAAGAAATGCGCGGCAAGGCAAACGCCGAGGTCGCGAATGCGGTGATGCGCGAGTTGCTGGACGCCGGCTAGCGGGAACCGAAGGCGTTCAGCATCGCGTCGATCGGGCTGTCGACTCGTTTGTAGCCGGCGGGAATCGCGAAGTCGGACGGCGGAAACGTCGCGACATGAATGGCGGTCACGTTCGTTCTGCTGGTCGTCGTGGTCGTGCTGCCGCCGGTCGTCATCTTCGTCACGGTCACACTCCGCAACGGAAAGCCTTTGATTTTCGCGTACGCGTCGCGAATGGCGCCGAAGATCGGATCATTGGGCGACAATGAATTGAGAGCCATCGAGGACGCGGCGGCCGGCAGCTTCTCCGTCGTCAGGATCTCCAGATGGGCGCTGATGACGACGGACGTCTTCATCTTCATCTCCATCGAAGTGTCGACCAACCATCG
>DASVHS010000037.1:0-5953 GCA_036382495.1 Thermoanaerobaculia bacterium
CCGCGGCGGCGAGTGCCGCCGGTCACGGTTGGGTCGATTACGTGTGGGCGCGGCCCGGCACGACGACGCCAGTGGCAAAGAGCACCTACGTCACGCGCATCACCGGACCGGACGGCAAGGTGTACGTCGTCGGTGGGGGCGGCTACCAGCTGCAATAACGCTACTTGAAGAAGAGGTGGGCGACGTCGGCCTCGACGTTCCAGTAGATGATCGCGACCGCCGCGATGTCGAACGCAGCGTGCGCGATCATCAGCATCCAGATCTGTCGCGTCTTCGCGAAGATCGTTCCGTAGACGAGTCCGACGATCATCGCCTGTTCCGCGCCGGCGAGACCCTGGTCGTAAAGGTGCTCCGCACCCCACACGATCGAGGTCAGGATGACGATCGACGTGGTCGCGACGACCGACGATCCGAGCAGCTTACCCAGCCGCTCGAACATGTAGCCGCGGAAGACCATCTCCTCGCCGAATCCTGCAACGACGATCATCACGAAGATGATGCCGGGAAGCGCGGCCGTGTTTCCTGCGAGGTAGTGGTATGCGGGATTGATCGGAGGAGCGCCGAGCAGCGGCATGACGATCGTCTTCATCACGAGCTTGAACGTGATGCCGAAGACGATGCCGGTGGCGATCGTGAGGATCCAATTCCGCGGCCGGACGAAACCGAGCTCACTCCATGGCGTGCGCGATTCGCGAACCCATATCAGAGCGAGAATCGCGCTGATCGGCGGAATCAGGAAATTGCCGGCGAGGATGACGAGAATCGCGACAATTCCGATCGGACCGAATCCGCGAAGAGATGCAGCGAGGCGGTCCTGCTCCGCGTCTGCCATGCGTAAGAGTGTTACGAGAGTGTCATAGCATTGGTTTCATGCGCGCGCACCGTCTGACACCGATCCTGAATGTCTCCAACATCGTGGAGAGCTTCGCGTGGTTCGAGAAGCTCGGATGGAAGAAGGGATGGGACTGGGGCGATCCGCCGACGTTCGGCGGTGTTTGTTCCGGCGTCTGCGAGATTTTCCTTTGCGAGAACGGCCAGGGTGGTCGCGGCAAGAGCGCCCTGACTACGACGCGCGGTCGGGATGAAGCCGAAGACGAAGGTGTGTGGATGTCCGTCTGGGTCGACGACGTCGACGAGATCTACCAGCACTGCCTGGCACAAGGACTCGAAGTGACGTGGCCGCCAACCGACGAGCCGTGGGGCGTCCGCGAAATGCACGTGCGTCATCCCGACGGTCACGTGTTCCGAATCAGCAAGGCGCTGGAGTGATCAGGCGCGGACGGCTTCGCGCAACGCGGCTCGCGCCAGGATGCGTGTCGAATCGAGCGCCGGCAGCGACGAGTCCGCATCGCTGATCAGCAACGGGATCTCCGTGCATCCGAGGACCACCGCGTCCATTCCTTTTCGTTTGCCTTCTTCGATGACGCCGCTGAAATACGACCGTGTCGGTTGTTCGAATCGTCCGTAGACGAGGTCGTCGAAGATCGCGGAGTTGATTTTCGCGCGCACGTCGGCGGGCGGAGTCTCGGACTCGATGCCTCTCGAGCGCAGTTTGTTCGGATACACCGATCCTTCCATCAGGTAGCGGGTTCCGAGAATCAGAAGACGGTGGAAACCACGCTCGACCGCGACGTTCGCGACTTCTTCAGCGATGTGCAGCCATGGCAGCGGCGATTGATCGCGGATCAGGTCGATCGCCTGGTGCGCTGTGTTGTCGGGGCAGATCAGGAAATCCGCGCCCGCGTCGCGCAGCTTCGCGGCTGAAGAGAGAAGCATCGATGCGACGTCGTCCCACCGATTGGCATCGATCGGACGCATGTACGCCGACAGCGGATACGTGTGCATCGACACTTCCGGATGCGCGTGACGTCCGAGGATCGCCGGACCCTCGGCGCAGATCGTTCGGTAACAGACCGCCGCGCCTTCCGCGCTGACGGCGACAATTCCGACGTGCTTTGGCACTCACACCGCGCTGACTGCTTTTTGTGCGCGCTTCGCCGCGGCTTCACGCTGCGAATGTTCGAGGATCTTCTTGCGGATGCGGATCGAAGTCGGCGTCACTTCCACGAGCTCGTCGTCGTTGATCCACTCCAGGCACTGCTCGAGGGTCAGTTGACGGGCGGGGGTGAGCTGCACGGCGATGTCGGAGCTCGACGCACGCATGTTCGTCAGATGCTTCTTGCGGCAGACCTGCACGACCATGTCGACGTCGCGCGAGTTCTCGCCGACGATCTGGCCGCCGTACACCTTGATGCCGGGCACGACGAACAGGACCGTACGCTCCTGCAGCGGCTCGATCGCGTATGCAGTCGTGTCGCCGCCTTCCTTCGATACCAGCGCGCCGCGCGAACGGCTGGCGATCTCGCCGCGGAACGGACCGTACTCGAGGAACGTGTGGTACAGCAGTCCCGTGCCGCGCGTCTCGGACAGAAACTCGGTGCGGATGCCGAACAGGCCTCGAGTCGGAATCTTGAACTCGATGCGCACACGGCCGCTGCCGGGATTGACCATGTCGGTCATCTCGCCGCGCCGCTCCTGAATCTTCTCCATGATCGGGCCGACGTGTGCCTCGTCGATGTCGACGACGAGTGCCTCGTACGGCTCCATCGTCTTTTCATTGACCAGCTTCAGGATGACCTGCGGTCGCGACAGCGCGAACTCGAAGCCTTCCCGGCGCATGTTCTCCGCGAGGATCGACAGATGCAGCTCGCCGCGGCCGTTGACTTCGAAACGGTCCGGCAGATCGGTCTCGCGCACGCGCAGCGCGACGTCCTTGCGCAGCTCGCGCTCGAGCCGCTCTTTCAGATTTCTTGACGTGACGTACTTGCCTTCCGTGCCGGCAAACGGCGAGTCGTTGACCATCCAGAACATCGAGACGGTCGGCTCGTCGATCGCAATCGGCTCGAGTCGCTCCGGCGCATCGGCGGCCGTGAACGTTTCTCCGATCTCGACATCCGCGAAGCCGGCGATCGCAACGATCTCTCCCGCCGCCGCCTCCGCCACTTCCTCGCGCTTCAATCCTTCGAAAACCGTCAGCTTCGACACGCGGCCCTTTTTGTGCGTGCCGTCGCGAAGAATCAGGATGACGTCCGCGGCCTGCCGCACCGTGCCGCGCTGCACGCGTCCGATGCCGAGGCGGCCGACGTAGTCGTTGTAGTCGATGGCGGAGACGAGGAGCTGCAATGGCGCATCCGCAACACCGGCCGGCGGCGGAATCCGCTTCAGGATCGCGTCGAACAGCGGACGGCAATCATCGTTCGTGTCTTCGAGCGACACGCGCACGTAGCCTGCGCGGCCCGACGCATAGAGGATCGGGAAATCGATCTGCTCATCCGACGCGCCGAGCTCGATCATCAGATCGAACACTTCG
This sequence comes from Thermoanaerobaculia bacterium, assembly GCA_036382495.1. Lineage (GTDB taxonomy): Bacteria > Acidobacteriota > Thermoanaerobaculia > Gp7-AA8 > Gp7-AA8 > DASVHS01. Next base: position 3,371 of record DASVHS010000037.1, read on the forward strand.
TTCACGACTTCGCCCGGCCGCGCGTCCGGACGATCGATCTTGTTGATGATGACGATCGGCAGGAGGCCGAGGGTGAGGGCCTTGCGGAGGACGAAGCGGGTCTGCGGCATCGGACCTTCGGCCGCATCGACGAGCAGGATGACGCCGTCGACCATCGACAGGACGCGCTCGACTTCACCGCCGAAATCGGCGTGGCCGGGCGTGTCGACGATATTGATCTTCACTTCCTTCGGATGGATGAACTCAGCCGGAAGGTCGTGACCGGACGCGGTGTGCGTCGCTTCATGATGGACGCGATGGCCGAGGGCGTCGGGCTGATCGACGAGGTAGCGGATGGAGGTGTTCTTCGCGAGGATGGTGATCCCGCGCTCACGCTCGAGGTCGTTCGAGTCCATGACTCGTTCGTCGACCTGCTGGTTGGAGCGGATCGCGCCGGCCTGCTTGAGGAGCGCGTCCACGAGCGTGGTCTTGCCGTGATCGACGTGCGCGATGATCGCGACGTTGCGGATGTCGTAGCGGAACCGCTGCATTCTCGGGGGTTAACGCGCAAGGCGGATATGAATTCCGAGGGCGCTTCCGAATAGAATCGGCCCCCATGACGAAGCGCCTGATCGTGATCCTGACTCTCCTCGCCGCCACCGCCAACGCCCGCACCATCGAGATCGACGACCTCATGCGTGTCGTCTCCGTCTCGGATCCCCAGATTTCGCCGGACGGGAAGTGGATCGCGTGCGTCGTCAGCCGGCCGAATGTGGCTGAGGACCGGTATGACGCGGAGATCGTGCTGGTGGATGTGGCGTCGGGGAGGCAGCGGACGCTCACGTACGACCGCAAACACGTGAATTCGCCGCGATGGTCTCCGGTGGGCGACCGGCTCGCGTTTCTCGCTGACGTCGCGAGCGCGAAAGACAAGGAGCCGAAGACGCAGCTGTATGTGATGCCGATGAGCGGCGGTGACGCGATGCGCGTCACCAGTTCGCCGGCCGGCATCCAGCATTTTGCGTGGCGGCCGGACGGGAACGCGTTCGCGTTCGTCGCGTACGACGAAACCCCGGAGAGAAAAGATCGCGCGAAATACGAGGACGCGTTCGAAGTCGGCAATCTCGATTACCTGGCGAAGGAGTCGCCGATGCCGTCGCACGTCTGGACGATCGGCAGCGATGGAACGGGCGCGAAGCGGCTGACGTCGGGCGGATGGAGTCTGCCGACGTACGAGCCGCCCGGGCCGGTTCCGTCACCGCTGTCGTGGTCGCCGGACGGCAAGTCGCTCTTGATCACGAAGCAGGAGACACCGATTTACGGCGACAGCGATCGCACGGCGATTCAGATCGTCGACGTCGCGGCAGGCGCCGCGCGCTCGCTCACGAAGAATGCGAAGTTCGAATCGACGGCGGTGTTCTCTCCGGACGGATCGCGCGTCGCGTACTGGTATCCGCGCGCCGGCGATCCGAACAACGAGAACGCGATCTACGTCGTGTCCGCGAATGGGGGAGAGAGTGTCGACGCCACGCGCGCGATCGATCGCAGCCTGTTCCGCCAGCTATGGATGCCGGATGGAAAATCGATGCTCGTCAGCGGTCACGATGCCGCTTCCACGGCAATCTGGCTGCAGCCCCTCGGCGGATCGCCACGCAAACTCGACCTCGGCGACATCAACCCCTCGGGGTCGTACTGGGTCGACATGAACGTCGGCCGCGACGGCTCGATCGCGTTCACCGGCAGCGGACCGCAGAGCGCGCGCGAGCTGTACTTCATGTCATCGGTCGACGCGAAGCCGCGCAAGCTGACGTCGTTCAACGACTGGGTGAGCGGCATCACGCTCGGCAACGTCGAGCGCGTGACGTGGAAGAACGACAACCTCGAAGAGGACGGCATCGTCACGTATCCGCCGGATTTTCAGCCGAGCCGCAAGTATCCGCTCGTGTTGCTCATTCACGGCGGACCGCAGGCGGCGTCGATTCGCACATTCAGCGTGCCCTCGCAGGCGATGGCCGCGCGCGGCTGGATCGTCTTTTCTCCGAACTACCGCGGCTCCGACAACCTCGGCACCGCGTACGAGCACGCAATCTTCAACGACTCGGGTGCCGGTCCGGGACGCGATGTCATGGCCGGCATCGCCGCGCTCGAGAAGCGTGGATTCATCGATCACAACCGGATGGCGGTCTCGGGCTGGTCGTACGGAGGCTACATGACGTCGTGGCTGATCGGTCACTACAACGTCTGGAAGGCGGCGGTCTCGGGCGCGGCAGTCAACAACCTCGTGCACGAATACGCGCTGTCCGACAACAACGTGACCTCGCAGTACTCGATCGGCGGATCACCGTACAACGCGAAATACGCGAAGGCGTACATCGAGCAGTCGCCGATCACGTACGCGGGCCAGATCAAGACGCCCACTCTGATCATCACCGACACCGGCGACACACGCGTGCCCGCGACGCAATCGTTCGAGATGTATCACGCATTGAAGGACAACGGCGTCGAAGTGAAGTTCATCGCGTATCCGGTCGGCGGCCATTTCCCCGGCGACCCGGTTCGATCCGCGGACGTGTACCGGCGATGGAGTGAGTGGATCGCGACGCA
>DASVHS010000038.1:0-9527 GCA_036382495.1 Thermoanaerobaculia bacterium
GACGATGAACCCCGGCCAACATCGGACAGTTACTTTCGTCGCGAACATGCCCGGGACCTTTTCGTACGCATGTACCGTCCCTACATGCGGTAGTGGCCACGGCAACATGGTCGGCGAGCTCACCGTCCAGGCGGCGCCGACACCGCCGACGATCACGTCATTCACTCCGCGCACCGGATCTGCGAGCGGCGGAACCGTCGTCGCGATCACCGGAACGAACTTTCAGAACGGTGCAACCGTAATGTTCGGCGACGCATCGGCGGTGAGCACGACCGTGAACAGCGCGACGAGCATCAACGCGATGTCACCCGTGCACGCGGCGGGCGACGTCACTCTCACCGTGACGAATCCTGACGGTCAGACCGCCTCTTCCGGATCGTTCACGTACACAACGCCTGCGCCTTCCGTCGTCTCGGTCTCTCCGTCGAGCGGATCGAACGCCGGCGGAACCGGAATCACGATCACGGGATCGAACTTCGTCAGTCCGACGGCGACGATCGGCGGGCTGCCGGCGACGATCTCCGCCGTCACCGCGACCACGATCTTCGCGAGCACGCCGCCGGGCCCATTTGATTTCGCGACCACGGCGAGTCGTGATGTGACGGTCACGAATCAGGACGGCCGCAGCGCCACACTCACGAACGGCTTCACGTACACGCTTTCATCGCCGCCGATTACCGGCATGTCGCCGAACGGCGCCAGTCCGAGCGGCGGAAACTCGGTCACGATCACGGGCACCGGTTTCTCGAGTGGCGCGGCGATGAGCGTGACGTTTGGCGGCGTTGCGGGAACGAACCTGGTGGTGACGAGTCCGACTTCGCTGACAGTGACCGCTCCGGCGCACGCCGTCGGCGCCGTCGACGTCGTGGTCAAGGTCGGGTCGGCTTCTGCGACGTCGGCCGGGTCGTTCACCTATCAGACACCGGGCAAAAAGCGCCGCGCAGTTCGTTTGTCTTAGAATGTCCGTCCCTATGCGAAAGACTCTCTTTGCGGCTCTGCTGCTGTTCGCTGTTCCTGTGTTCGCCGACAACGCGAAAACGTTCGACGCGACGTACACCGCGACCATCGCGAAAGTTCCCGCGGGACTCACGCAACTCGACGTCTGGATCCCGCCTCCGGAATCGCGCGGCTACCAGCATGTGTCGAACGTCATGATCGACGCGCCGTTCGCGTTCACGCGGCACACCGAGAAAGAGTTCGGCAACGAGTACGCGTACGCGACGATCCCGAATCCGCCCGCAGGCGATCTCGTTGTGAAGGTTCGCTTCACGGCCACGCGCCAGGAAGCGACTGCTCCCGCCGAGAAGGGCGCGAGCCGCGCGGAAGTCGCGCGCGCACTCAAGGCCGATCGTCTCGTGACGATCTCGCCGCGCGTCCGCAATCTCGCGAACGAGCTGACGAAGGGCATCGACGATCCTTACGAGCAGGCTCACGCGTTCTTCAACTACCTCATCGTCACGATGAAGTACGACAAGACCATCCCGGGCTGGGGCCAGGGTGACACCGAGCGCGCCTGCGACATCAAAGCGGGCAACTGCACCGACTTCCATTCGCTGTTCATGTCGCTCGCGCGCGCGAAGAACATCCCGGCGCGATTCGTCATCGGCTTCCCGCTCACGGCAGCCGACGGCAACGTGAAGGGTTACCACTGCTGGGCCGAGTTCTACGTGAAGGGCAAGGGCTGGATTCCGGTCGATGCGTCGGACGCCTCGAAGTTGAAGGACCCGGCTGCGCAGCAGTATCTGTTCGGACATCTCGACCCGAACCGCGTGCAGTTCACGGTTGGCCGCGATCTCGTCCTCAAGCCGAAGACGGCCGATCCGCTCAACTTCTTCATCTATCCGCGCGCCGAGGCGAACGGGAAGACGGTGGGTGAGCCGTCGATCTCGCTGCAGTTCCGCGAGGTCATGAAGACGGCGTCGGCAGAGTAGCCTCCACTCGGGAAAGATGAATTTCGAAGTTCGAATTTCGAATGAAGAATTGAGTCCCGTCTTTTGATTCTTAATTCTTCATTCGAACTTCGAACTTCGAAATTCATTGTTTCCTGAGAATTCTTCCCGGCAACGCACCGGTCATCTTTCCCTCCTGCAATATCGCCCGCCCATTCACAACCACGTGCCGCACGCCCTCCGAAAAGTGGTGCGGGTCTTCGTACGTTGAGACGTCGCGGATCGTCTTTGGATCGAAGACGGTGACATCGGCCTTCATTCCGGTTCGCAGGATCCCCCGGTCTTTGAGAAACGCGCGTGACGCGGCGAGCGACGTCATCTTGCGCACGGCCTCCTCGAGTGTGATCAGGTTCTGTTCGCGCACGTAGCGGAAGACTCGCGGGAACGTGCCGTACGCCCTTGGATGCGCGCCCTTGTCCGTCGTGACGACCGCGCCGGAGTCCGAGCAGACCGCAACCCACGGCTGCTTGAGCGCGACTTTCATGTCTTCTTCACTCTGCGAAAAGAAAATCGCGATCGGCGATGACGTTTCTTTCTCGAACAGCCGCGCCGCCGCTTCCGCCGGATCCACATTCATCTCGCCGGCGATTGCGTCGAGCCGCTTGTTGGGGCCGCGGATCAGAATCGTGCTCGCGCCTTTGCCCTTGAGTCGTCCGGCACGCATCTCGTCTTCGATCTTCGCTCGCATCGCGGGATCTTTCAGCCGGCTCACGAACTGCGGGTAGCCGCCGTCCTGCGCCCACGCCGGCGCGATCGAGATCAGATCGGTCGAAGCCGCTGTGTACGGATACGCGCAGGCGCCGTAGTCGATGCCGCTCTTCTCGATGCGTGCGACGACCTCGCTCATCCGTCCCCAGTTCTTCTCGCCGCCGATCTTCAGATGAAAAATATTCAGCGGCACGTGCGCGTCGCGCGCGATCCGAATCGCCTCGTCGACCGCGACGTCGATCCGATCAGTCTCGCTGCGCAGATGCGTCCAGTACGCACCGCCGTGCTTCGCGAGCGCGGTCAACTCCTCGGTCGTCGCGAAGCTGCCCGGCGGATAGATCAACGCGCTGGCCAGTCCGACCGCGCCGTCGTTCATCGCACCATCGACGATCGACGTCATCTTCTTCAGCTCATCTGCGTTCGGCGCACGATCGGCGTGGCCGAGGATGATCTCGCGCGGGTTGGCGGCGCCGATGTAGAACGCGAAGTTGATCGCGCTCCCGCGTTTCTCGACGACGCGCGCGAAGTCGCCGAGCGTTCGCCACGTCACCGCGGGCCAGCCGAGCGGTTTCGTGCGCTCCATCTCCGCGGCCATCGCGTCATCGATCGGTCCCGGCGAATGCCCTTCGCCGGTCACCTCGGTCGTCACGCCCTGGCGGACTTTGCCTTCGAGCTTCGGATCGATGAGCACCGCCGACTGCGAGTTGCCGAGGAGGTCGATGAAGCCGGGTGCGACGACGTCGCTTGTGGCGTCGAGCGTCGTCGTCGCGCTGCGGCCGTGCAGATCGCCGATCTCCGCGACGCGATCGCCACGGATTCCGACGTCAGCGCGAAAGCCCGGCTTGCCGGTTCCGTCGACGACGGTGCCGTTGGCGATGATGATGTCGAAGTCGGCCCTCACCCGGCCCTTCGGGCCACCCTCTCCCGCAAGCGGGCGAGGGCTCTGATTCTGATTACACGCTAGAGCGAGGAGGGCGATGAGTACGGCGCGCATGCAAAGGAAGTGACTCCATGCGATACGCGCACCTGCTCGGGGCTGTAAGCAAAGAAGAGCTCGTTACTCCGTACGAATGCGTTGCGCAGAAAGTAGGTGTACGGGCGCTGGCTCTTGTAGGCGTCAAGCATGGCCGCCTTCACCGCCTGCGCATTCGGCGAGACCGCGTACGTCGCCCACGTGAACGAGCGCATGCGCGCGGGCGGAAGCAGTGCGCGCTCGGGCATCCACCAGAGCGACTTGAGAAACCGGCTCGTGTGCACGATGTATCCGAGACGGTTCGGGGTGTGCGGTGAGCGATCGATGGCGAGATCGACGATCTCCGCCGCTGCGCTGTGATCGGGATGGAGGTCGAACGGCACCGGCGTGATGACCGTCGTCGGCCGCACGAGGTCGAGGATGCGGCGCAGGTCGGCGACGATATTCTCGAGCGTGTGCTTCGCACCGGGCGACATCGCGGCGGCGTACGGAACGGAGTCCTCCTGGGTCGACGTCGAGCGAACGATCATCGAAGGCTGTTCGAAGATCGTCCGCAGTCCGCGATCGGGATAGCCGAGGACGAAGATGTGATCCTGCGGGACGCCGAGGATGCGCATGGCGCGCCGGGCCTCGGCGATGCGCGTGAGACCGACCGACACGTAGTCGGACGGCTTCGGCATCACGCCGTGCATGATCCGCGCAGAAAATCGCGCGCAATCGCCCGCCGTCAGAAACGCGACGAACACCTCGGCACCGGAGCGAATCGCGTCGAGCGCGTACGCGCCGGCGCCGATCGCTTCATCGTCCATATGCGGCGCGACGATGAGCACACGATCGCTCTTCTCCGCCGCTTCCACCGATGGGTATTGGGGCAGGACGGTCTCTCCGATGACTGGCATGTCTGCTTGAGGTGGATATAACACGGTTAATGATCGTTTTTCATCCCCGACCGCAGCAGAATCAACTCGAACGACGGAAACCGCCATCGCCGGTCCAGCACGTACCTCTGCTGGATCACTCCAGCCAGTCGCCGGTCGTAGTCGAGACCAAAGCCGCGATACCCGAAATCCGTTACCGGTCGCGTCACGACAGCCACGTACTCGGGCGGATGCGCGATGAGGTCCTGAATGATCCGCGTCTCGATCTGCGGGTCCGCCGTTTCGACCGGCGTGAATGTGTGGAAGCTCATCGGCGTCTTCACGTGCGCCAGGTAATTCAGTGTCAGTCCTTCGGGGACGACGACGAGCGAGTGTGGATGAATCGCGCGGAACCGCTCGAGAACTGCGTCGAGTGCCGCGGCGCGGCCGAGGTTGGCGTCGTAGAAGAGGCCGCGATCGGTGCGGACGGGATAGATTTTCTGGTCGATCATCGCGTTCGCGTTCCATAGGAAATATCCGGCGATGACCACGAGCGGCACCACGGCCAGTCGCGACGCGTTTCGCGAGTAGACCTTGCGCGACGGGAACCACTCGAACAAAACGTAGGCTACGAGGGCATACGCCGGCACGAGGAACACGAAGCCATACCACTCCGGAGTCATGCGCAGAAAGATGCGCGACGATCCGCACAGCGACAGCGCGAGCAGGAAAAGCATCGGCTCGCGCGGATGTCGCAGCGCGAATGGGATGAGCGCGAGCTGCACGACCGCCCACCCTCTGAAAAAATTGTGACCGGTGGCCAGCGCGATCGCGGCGATCACGACGGCCACGAGCATCGTCGCCGCGCGCGACGTCAATCGATCCGTCGTGCGCATCGCGGCGATGATCGCGATGAGCGCACATGCGCTGAGGATCGCCGACCAGAGATTCGCGCCGAACACGTCGAAGCCGGACACTTGCCGGTAGAAGTAGCGCGCGGACTGGCCGTGCAGGAGCGATGACGCGAGCACGTTGTCGAACAGCCAGTGATGACCGTCCGGTGCGCCGGCGAAGTAGCGGTCGACAGCGAAAAGCGACACGAGTCCGGCCGCGATGTACGCGCCGGCCCAGCGGATTGACATCCGGTGAACGATTGCGGCGATCGCGACGATGACCGCCGCGAAGACGACGTACTCGAGTTTCGTCCACGAGGCCGCGAGCAGAAAGATGAGTCCCGGCGCGAGCCACCTCGGCCGGCGGTCGACGAATGTCCAGGCAAGAACGAACGCGGATCCTGCGAGAAAGAACAACATCGAAAACGTGGCCGCGTGCGCATACGGGAACAGGTAGTTGCTCGTCCGTCCGCTGATGCTGTAGACGCTGCAGCTGACGAACAGCAGCGACGCTGTCCCGGCGGCGGACGGTGAGGCGACGATTCTCACGATCGCGTAAATCGCCGCTGCCGTCAGAAACGCGATCGCCGCACCGATCAGCGTGTAGGCGCCGAGGGTGCTGCCGGTGGCCGCGGTGATCAGGGCGAGCAGATAGGGAGCGAGCGGCGGGTAGTAATAGAGGATGTCGCGATAGAGCTTCACGCCGCCGCGAATCTGTTCCGGGATGTAGAGATCGCGGCCGGGGTCGATGATCGGATCGAGCGCTCGGCCGTCCGCGCGGATGAGCACGACGACCAGGACCGCCAACACGATCGCGATCCAGATGATGTCTGCGCGCTTCATGACGATGCTGTCCTCGCCAGCATCGTCATGATGACAAACACGACGGGGGCGCCGAGCTGCGTGCTGATGCGGCCGAAGGACGACGCGACGTGCCATGCGGCGTCGAGCGGCGTCACGAGATACGCGAGCATGAAGAAAAGCAGCTGCACGAGCGTCGTGACGAGCACGAACTTTTCTGTGCGGAGAATTCGGAACGGAACGATCACGAGCGAGATCGCAACGAGTGACCAGAGGATGGGATTCGACAACGTCTCGAGCATCATCTCGCCGAGTTGAGGAAGCGCTGCCACGCGCGCGGTCAGCCGGCCGAGCATGCCTGGCGCCGCGAGATCAGTGGGAAGGTGATGCGCTGCCCGCAGGATCAGCCATGGCGCGGCGAGGATCAGCGCGGGCCAGAGTTGTGCGATTTTGCGCAATGGCGTGCGCGCGACGATGAGCGCGATCACGACAGCGACGCACAACGTCATCCCTTCGTTCTTTGTCGCTGCCGCGAGGCCGAGGAGGATGGCGGCGTGGCGAAAGGCAGCGTCGTCGCCTCGCCGAATCAGCAAAAGCGCCGCGCCGCCGAATGCGATGAGCGGGCCGTCGGCGAGACCGATCTGCGGCGACAGCGCGAACGCCGTCGTGGCCAGTGTGATCGCCGCTGCCTTGCGCGGCGTGGTCTCACGCGCTGCTTCTTCGCGGACGATCAGCAGCAGCGCGAGCGCGAACGCGGCCGATTGAATCCCGATCCAGCGATCGCTCCATTCGCCGTTCGCAAGCGCGATGTACGCGTCGTTCAGCGGCAGAAGCAGCGGATAGTCGGGATGGGCGAACGCGTTCCATCGACTGCCGAGAAAGTGCCAGTCGATGCCGCGTGCCTCGAAGAATACGCGCGCCTTCAGCCCCCAGATCGCCCAGAAGTCCCAGTGCCACGCCGCGATACGCGTCGCATACCAGACGTATGCCGCCAGTACGACACAGGTCACGATGTCGACCGGCGACATCGTGACCTTCCCTGCGAGGCCCGAGGCCCGAGGCCCGAGGCCCAGGGAGAAAAAGCGCACTCCGGATATCAATAGGAGGACTGCGGTCACATTCAATATGGACCATCGCACGCCCACGACCGACAGCGCGAGCATCACGACGTACACCGCGCCGCTCCCATAAAGAAATCCGAGTCCGATGAGCGAGAGTCCGGACAAGTGGCGATCGATGGCGAGCGCGATCATCATTCCGACGACGGTGAGCGTGATGACGACGAAGAACGCGGCCATCACCTGTCGTGGAGCTCACCGCCGTGAGCGCGCCAGAGGAGGGGACGTTCCGATGCCAGCCGGCCGTGCCACGCCGCGACGAATTGCGCGTCGCGAACATTGCCGGCGATGATGCGGCCGTTGTCGTCGATGACCGGCAGCACCTCGCGTCCGGCCAGAAAGTAGCTCGCGCGGAAGTACGCGTACGAGTAATCGTTCGAGCCGCGGCGCGCGGGCACGAGCAGCGCGATCGTGTCGCCGTTGTGCGTCGTCGTTCGGATCGCGGCGAGGAACTCGGGGTAATCGCCCCACGCTTCGTCGAGGCGGTGAGCCGGTACCGGGCGGAAGAACACCGAACCGGCGGCGACGAGGGCAATGCTGATGAAGGCAAGCATCGCGAGCACAGGCCGCACGGAGAGAGCGTAACACGCGTTACTTGAGGCTGTACCGGAGCTCGATGATGTAGCTGCGGCCGTCGAACGCAGCCGGCATGTCCGCCTCTTCGGCCTCTGTATGCGTGCCGGTGACCTGCGTGAACTCCGCACCGGCGCGCCAGTGCGCGCGGACGTCGTAAAGCCACGAAAACGTCCACGCGCGCCCATGTTCGTCGTAACGATCGGCGATCACCGGCCGGTTGTCCGATGTCTGGAAAACGTCGAGCCGCGCCGAGAATCGATTGCGCCCGGCGTGCTGCGAGACCAATCCGTACGCGGCGTAGAAATTCGCGTCGACGCCGATGAGCGTCGGACCCATCGTCGTCCTCCCGGACATCCACTCGGCCAAAACCGTCGTGTCGCGCACGTGCAATTCGGCGCCGATGTGATTGAAGTCCGTCGCCCACGCGTACTCGCCGCGGTGCAGCAGGCGGTCACCGCGATTGTCGACGCGCGTGAACTGGATGTTGAATCGCTCCGGGATCGAGTAGCGGACTCTCGCCGCGTAACCGATTCGTCCATCGAGATCGCTTTCGAACGGGACCGTGCCGTCGCGGCGCTGTCCGCGGAACGTCGTGTTGAGTGATTCCAGCGGCGGCAGCGGCAGCGCTTCGTTGTACACGCTCAAACGATTGCCGATCGTCCATCCGCGCCACGCCAGCAGTGCTCCCATCGTGTCGTTGTTTTTGAAGCCGGTGATTGCCGTCGTGATGACAGCACTCGACGTCAGCAGCCGCCATTCGGCGTTGACGCCGACGGGGCGCACTTCGTTCGCGATCCATGAATTGAGCGCTGAGTACGTGATGGTGTACGGCGACGACCAGAGGTCCGCGGTGTTCTCGCGCGATGTTCCGAGGAAGAACTGACCCGCGCGGAGCGAGAAGTCGTTGCGGCCGCGGTCGAAGTCCGCCTCGACGTACGCGCTGACGATGCCGGCGCGGCGGCCGTGGTTCTCCGATGGCTCGGCGCGCGACAGCCCATGCGCGTGGACGAGGATGTGGGAGACAGGTTGCCAGTCCACCCCAAGCTGGAGGTCTCCGATGGCCGAGCTCTCACCGCGGTCCGGCGCCGAGCCGCCGGTGTCGAACCGTCCCAACCCGCCGCGCATCCACGACGCTAAACCGCTCGTGTACGCACCGCCGCCGGTGACGAAGCCGTGCAGGTCGAACGTCTCTGCAGGAGCTGCCACGGCCATCGACAGCAGGAGCGCGACGACGCAGGCGGCTTTCATGAATTTGCCGGGATTCTGCCACGAACCAGACGGCTTACAATGGTTTTGCATCGTGCAGACCCGGAACGAACTTCCTCAAACAATCGGCAAGTACGAAGTCATCGAGGTCATCGGACGCGGCGGGATGGGTGTCGTCTACAGCGCGCGCGATCCCTTCATCGATCGCGTGGTCGCCATTAAGACGATCCGTAACGAAGCCGATTGCGACGACGACCAGCTCGGGCGTCTGCGCATGGAAGCGCGTTCGGCGGGCAAGCTGCAGCATCCCAACATTGTTACGGTGTTCGACTTCGGCGAGCTCGGCGATCTCTCCTACATCGTGATGGAGTACGTGCAGGGCATCAACCTGTCGCGCGCCGTCGGGAAACGAAAAGCGGTGCCGCTCCCCGACAAGCTCAACATCC
>DASVHS010000039.1:0-13517 GCA_036382495.1 Thermoanaerobaculia bacterium
CGCTCTTCGACCGCATCGACCACACCAGCACGCTCATCAACAAGCTCGCTTTCATGGACGACGTCGAGCTCTCGCCGGAACAGGTGCGCTCGCTGTTCGGCAACATGCAGGTCTTCGAGAAGCTGCGCCGGGGCCTGTTCCAGCAGCTCTTCACCGAACCGATCATCGCCAACGAATACGCTCTCGCCTACGGCAAGAAGAAGCTGTACGCGCTGACCGTCGGCATGCTTGGACTCGACAGCAACGAGGCCTCCATCGCCGACGTGGCGGAGTCGATCAGCTCGCTCAACCGCAGCGAGAGGTCGTTCTTCGCCGTCTACAACCTGGCCCGGCGGCGGATGTCGAACTTCTACCTCGAATTGAACACCGCCGAAGGGCGAGAGACGTTTCGCCGCGAGATCCGCTCAGAGATCGATCACGACCCGGAACTGAAGGACCTTCGCGAATCGGTCGACGAGTCGGTTCTCGAGGAAGTGATCACCAAGATCCGGCTGGAGGCCTTCTACATCAACCAGCTGCTGCCGCGGATCATCGACGAGCAGGACTCCAAGCTGCGCAACGACTTTCTCTCCAACTCCGGCCTGGACCGCTTCCAGATCGAAGAGCTCGAGAGCGAGTACTTCGAGATGCGCGCCTTCCCGCCGCAGCTGCTGGATACGATCCGGAGTGCATCCCCGGCTTCTCCAGTTTATGCCGAGCGCAGCGAGGCATCTCCGGAGCAACCTTCGTAACTGACGTCCGCTCCGGAACTCACGTTTGTCGCGGCTGCTCTCCTGATGCCTCGCTGCGCTCGGCATAAACTTCGAAACAAATGCCCAACCGCCTCGTTCACGAGACCTCTCCCTACCTTCTTCAGCACGCGCACAACCCTGTGGATTGGTATCCGCGGGGCGAGGAAGCGTTCGCCAGGGCGCGAAGCGAAGACAAGCCCGTGTTCCTGTCGATTGGCTACTCGGCCTGTCACTGGTGCCACGTCATGGAACGCGAGTCGTTCGAGAACGATGCAATCGCGGAGCTCCTGAACCGTGAACTTGTGTCGATCAAAGTCGATCGCGAGGAACGTCCGGACGTCGACACGATCTACATGCAGGCCGTGCAGATGATGACCGGCCACGGCGGCTGGCCGATGTCGATGTTCCTGACGCCCGACGGAAAACCGTTCTATGCGGGCACGTACTTTCCGCCGGACGACCGTCACGGCATGCCCGGATTCCGGCGCGTGCTGATGCACATCGTCGATGCCTACCGGTCGCGCCGAAGCGACGTCGAAGAAGCGTCGCATGAAGTGCAGCAGGCGATCTCGCAGTCGATGCAGTTGCGCCCCGGCGCGAAGGGCGTCGATCGCGTCGCGCTCGATGAGGCCGCGGCACGGATCGCCGGCGCGTATGACCGCGTCAACGGAGGATTCGGCGCGGCGCCGAAGTTCCCGCCGTCGATGACGCTCGACTTCCTCATGCAGGTGGCGTGGCGAAATGATGATGAATTACTGACCGATATTATCGTGACGACTTTGACGAAGATGGCGCACGGCGGGATGTACGACCAGATCGGCGGCGGCTTCCATCGCTACAGCGTCGACGCGAAATGGCTCGTGCCGCACTTCGAGAAAATGCTTTATGACAACGCGCTGCTGGCTCGCCTGTACACGCGCGCGTGGCAATTCACGAAGAACCCCCTCTTCGCCCGGATCGCGAACGAGATCCTCGGCTTCGTCCAGCGGGAGATGACGTCGCCGGACGGTGGGTTCTACTCGACGCAGGACGCCGATTCCGAAGGCGAAGAAGGAAAGTTCTACGTCTGGTCGCGCAAAGAGATTATCGAGACGCTCGGAGTGGATGAGGGAACGGCCTTCTGCGCGCTGTACGACGTGACGGAAGGTGGCAACTGGGAAGGAAAAAACATCCTCAACATTCCGCGCGATTCTGAAAATGAAAAACTTGCGGACGTCGCCGCCCACGGCAAGTGCAAGCTGTACGGCGTTCGCGAAAAGCGAGTGCGGCCCGCTCGCGACGAAAAGATTCTGACGGGATGGAACGGCTGGATGCTGGCCGCGTTCGCCGACGCGGCCACCGCGTTCGATCGCGATGATTATCGCGACGTCGTTCGTCGCAACTCTGACTTTCTTCTGTCGCGGATGACCGATGGCCGCATCACTCGCAATGGCAAAATCCCCGGACTGCTCGAAGACTATTCCGGCGCGGCATGGGGACTGGCCCTCGCATACGAAGCGACACACGAGCGCCGCTATCTCGACGCCTCACGCGTGCTCGCGGACCAGATCCTCGCGCGATTCGCCGACGATGAGAACGGCGCGTTCTTCGACACGCCCGTCGATCACGAGAAACTGATCACGCGGCCGAAGGATCTGTTCGACAACGCCACGCCCGGCGGAAACTCGGTGACGTGCGATGTGCTGCTGCGACTTGCGCTTCTTTTCGGCGAGCAAAGTTACGCCGACATCGCCACGAAGACGATCGACGCGATCTGGTCCGTCGCCGAACGCTATCCGTCGGGATTCGGATTCCTGCTGAGCGTCGCGGAATGGCGCGAGGGCCAGCCGAAAGAAATCGTGATCACCGGAAGAACCGGCGATGCAAGCTTCCGCGCGCTGCGGAAGGTGGCAGGCGAAGAGTTTTTCCCGCATCGCGTGCTCGTGGCCGGCGAAGCCTCGAACGATCTCCCGCTGCTGCAGAATCGCCCGCACAACAAAGTCCTCGCATATGTCTGCGAGGCTTACGCGTGTCTCGAGCCGACCGCTGAACCGCAACGCCTGAGAGAACTACTGGCAACCGCCAACGGGTAACGGGCAACCGGTCACGGGGTCTTCGGCACCATGACCGTCTGCGACTTCGTTTCGGCGCTTTCGTTGCCGCTCTTGTCGACCGAAGTCACCGAGTAGTAGTACTCGATGCCGGGCAAGAGCGACTCGTCGAGGAAAAACGTCTGCTTGATCGGTAGGCCGTACGTGAACTTCACGCGGCCGGCCTTTTCGGTGCGGTAGATGTTGTAGCCGGCCAGATCCGGAGCATCGACCGCGTCCCACACCAGGCGGACGGACTTCGTTTCGACGAGAGCGGTGACCGACGCCGGCGGCGAGGGCGGCACGAGGTCCTTGAACGTCGCCTCGACCGGCGCTGAGTGATCGCTCTCGATCCGCGGAGGCCCCGCGGCCGCGACCGCGGTCACGCGATACTCGTAGGTGCCATACGGCGGAGTGTCGGTGTATTCGTTCTTCGCGACGGGGGAAGGATTGACCGGCAGCGCGAACGGATCGAGCGCCTGGCCCTTCGCCGAGCGATAAATGTTGTAGCCCGCAATCGCCGGCTTGCTGTTGCCCGTGACGCTCTTCGTTGGCACCGACCACGTCAGCGTTACACCCTTCGCGTTCGGCGACGCTGCGAGGTTCTCCGGCGCAACGGCGACGTCGAGTGGAACGATCGAAACCATGTTCGACCAATCACTCTTTGCATTGAATCCCTCAGTCACAACCGCATACGTCAGCCTGACCGGCCGGCCTGACGACGAACGCGGCACCGAATCTTCGTACACGAGTTTCGCGCCGGTGGTCGAGGCCGGCAAGTTGGCGCCTTCTATGCTGTCGAGCCTGTGGCTGAGCTTTCCGAACTGAGCGGCTGTCAGCGGCGGTGCGGGAGGCAATTGCGCCACGACCGGCGCAACAGCCGGCACCGGCGTCGAAGCCGGAGCGGAAGCAGTCGGCGTCGCAGGAATCTCTTCCTGGTAGCGGTAAACAGAAACGCGCCGGATGTGGATCAGAGTTTTTCCGGCAGTGGTCAGGGCGGGATAACTCCACGAGAGAATCAGCTTACTGGCACGCTGTGTTACAACGAGATCCCCTGTGGCTTTCGGGATCACAGGGATGGGCGGCCGCGGATCGCCGCGTTTGCCGCAGGCGAGAACGAGGATAAGAAACACAATCGAGCGTCGTATCAACTGACGCGGATTCTAAACGATAGGGCTCAGACAAACATGTGCGGAATCATCGGATACGTCGGCACTCGTGATGTAGTGCCGGTTCTCATCGCCGGGCTGCGCAAGCTCGAGTATCGCGGCTACGACAGCGCCGGCATCGCCGTCGTCAACAGCCACGGCGTCGACGTCGTGCGCGCCGAAGGCAAGCTGGCGAACCTGGAGTCGAAGCTGAACGACAAGCCGCTGCATGGCACGTTCGGCATGGGCCACACGCGCTGGGCAACGCACGGCAAGCCGAACGAGAACAACGCGCACCCGCATCGCGATTGCACCGGCAAAGTCGTCGTCATCCACAACGGCATCATCGAGAACTTCCTGCCGCTCAAGCAGCAGCTGCAGACACTCGGGCACCAGTTCAAGACCGAGACCGATACCGAAGTCGTCGCCCATCTGATCGAAGAGCACATGAAGGACGGGACGAAGTTCGTACCGGCTGTGAAGAAGACGCTCAAGGAGCTCGATGGCCACTACGCGCTGGTCATGATCCACGGCGACGAGCCGGGCACGATCATCGCGGCGAAGCAAGGGCCGCCGCTCGTCATCGGCGTGGGTGACGGCGAAAACATCGTCGCGTCCGATGCCGCTCCATTGCTCGCATACACGCGCAACATCATCTATCTCGAAGACGGCGAGTACGCGATCGTCGACGACAAGAAGGTCGAGCTCTTCGGGAAGGACGACAAGCCCATCAAGCGCGAGCCGAAGAAGATCCTGTGGGACGCGGTGGCGGCCGAGAAGGAAGGTTACCGCCACTACATGCTCAAGGAGATTCACGAACAGTCGCGTGCGGTGCGCGACACGTTCACCGGTCGCATGTTCGAGGAGTCGGGCGAGATCTTCTTCAACGACCTGCAGTTCACGGCGAAAGAGTGGTCGAAGTTCAAACGCGTGCACATCGTCGCGTGCGGAACGTCATGGCACGCCGGTCTCGTCGGAAAGTTTCTTCTCGAGGACGCCGCGCGCATCCCGATCGAAGTCGATTACGGTTCGGAGTACCGGTACCGCAACCCGATCGTCGACGAGAACACGCTCGTCATCGGCGTCACGCAGTCGGGCGAGACCGCCGACACGATCGCCGGCATGCAGGAAGCGAAAAAGAAAGGCGCAAAGCTGATCTCGATCTGCAACGTGATCGGCGCCGCGGCAACGCGCATGTCCGACGGCGTCATTTACACGAACGCCGGCCCGGAGATCGGTGTCGCGTCAACGAAAGCATTCACGACACAACTCACGGCGTTCTATCTGCTGGCGCTCTACATCCGGCAGCTTCGCGGCGAGGACAGGCAGGACATCCGTTACGCGATGCACGAGATGAGCGTCATCCCGCACAAGATCGAGACGCTGCTGAAACAGGAGAAGCACATCGAGCGCCTCGCCAACAAATACCACACCGCCCAGGACTTCCTCTTTCTCGGCCGCGGAGTGCACTACCCGATCGCGCTCGAAGGCGCGCTCAAGCTGAAGGAGATTTCGTACATTCATGCCGAAGGGTATCCGGCGGGTGAGATGAAGCATGGACCGATTGCGCTGATCGATGAGAACCTGCCGATCGTCGCGATCGCGACGCACACACCGGTGTACGACAAGGTTCTCTCGAATCTTCAGGAAGCGAAAGCGCGCGACGGCAAGCTGATCGTGATCTGCGATGAAGGTGACGATACCGTCAGGAAGATGGCCGACGACGTCATCGAGATCCCGTGGTCCGTCGAGCCGCTGCAACCGATCCTGACGGTCATCCCGACGCAGCTTCTTGCGTACTACATCGCGCTGCGGCGTGGATGCGACGTCGATCAGCCGCGCAATCTGGCGAAGAGCGTCACGGTCGAGTGAGTGTGGTCGCGGGCTTCAGTGTGGTCGCGGGCTTCAGCCCGCGAAGTGCCGGGCTGAAGCCGGCACCCACACAGAAGCAAAGCGCCAGCAGCGTGATGATCCTTCCCACGACGAACGATTCCGGCAGATAGCGCAAGTCGATCGTGTGCCGCCCATTCGGAACGAAAACGGCGAGGAACGCGTGATTTGCACGAAGCGCCGTCACGCGCTGGCCGTCGACGTAAGCACGCCAGCCGCGCCACGCCAGTTCGCTGATGACAACGAAGCCGTCACCATCCTTCGAGACATCGATCTGCAGTCCGTTGTCGTGCGGCGTGATCGCCGTCGTACCACCACCGTTCACGCGATCGTGCCGCGGCTCATCGGCCCGCAGCCAGGCGAGGTTCGCAAAATCGGGCTCGTTCGCCATCTCGTTCACCTCATCCTGCGGCGGCGTTCCGAAGCGGACGTTGCGCGGCACGAACGCGCGCGGCAGTACGCGCTCGTTCTCGAGCAGATGCGATCGAAGCTCGCGCGAGACCTCGTGCCAGCCCGGCGGAATCGCATCGGAGGCGTTCGTCACTGCGAATCGGAGATTCAGCATCGACAAGATCGGCCGGTCGAGATTCGGAATCGAATGGAATTGTCCCGCCCCGATCGTCGACCAGAGCGGAAACGTCTCGAGCATCGGCTCGAACGTGATTGGCGTATGGGCGCGTACGTCTTCGAGCCCATACATCGTCGCGGTGTTCGGCAGGAGGGCAGAGCCGGTGCCTGCGATTCGGAACGGCTCATGAACCTGATCGAGCGGCCGAAAAAGCGCGAGGCGCGGATACGTGATCCGTGGATCGTTGACCGGGACGAGCGAGCCGTCAGCGACGATTCGTTGGCCGATCAGAAGCGCAAACAACGAAACGATCACGGCGCGGCGCGAAATGGGGACGAGCACGATGACAGCAGCAAGCGCGAGCGGAATCAAATCCGCGACGAGCCGTTGCAAACCGGAGGACGGAGTCGGGATCGCGATCGAGACAGCCGCGTAGAGAACAAGCAGCGCAAGACAAGCCAGAGCCAGCCGAGTTGTGGCAAGCCGATCGATCGCGAACGCCGCGAGCATCGACAACGAAAGGGCGCCGGCCGTGGCCATCCGCTCGTTCAATGTCCGGCTGAAAAGAGGGACGGCGTGCAGCATCTGGGCGAAAGGCCAGGCCTTTGCGCCGACCATGAGCGCGATGACAAGCATTCCAACGAAAAACCATGTCCGTCGGGCGCGGACGAACGTCACGGAGTAGATCGCCAGCGCCACGATGATGCTTCCCGCCGCGACATCCTCGGGCAAACCGCGCGTCGAGCTGCGCAGCCACGGAAACAAATCGCCCCGAAGAACATCGCGAACGTAGCCATCGGGAACGCGGAGCGGGATACGTGCATAAACCTGCGTTCGCATCGCGTAATCGCGCGTTTCACTCACCGCGTCGAGAAATGGCAGGAGGTAAATCGCCGTCAGGGCGAGAGCGAGAAGCCCGCTCGCAATCGCCGCACCGATCGCGCGAGGACGGAAGCCGGCTCGAAACAACTCGCAAACGCCGTACACCACGCCGATGGCAGTGACATGCAGCAAAGTCTCTGGATGTCCGGCGAGAACTTCGAGCGACAGCGCGACAGTCAGCAGCGCGACAGACCGGCGATCGGGGGCACGCACGATGCGATGCGTCGCCAGAAGCACAAACGGCAGCAGCATCCATGCGAATCCCTGCGGCCACAACAACTGCAACGCGATCGGTCCTGAGAACATCCATCCCGTCGCGGCGAACATCGACGCCTCGCTGCTGCAGCCCAGCTCGCGCGCAAACAGAAAAGCCGCGAGGCCGGCAAGGAAAAACGTGATGACACCGGTGTACGTGAAGCTGAGCGGCGACGGAAGCAGACACGCGATCAGCGTGAACGGGCTGTAGACCGACGGCTGCGCCGCGCCGGCGAGCACGTCGCCGCACAGTTGAAAACGATTGAGGAGAGGCCAATCGCCGTTCGCAAGCGCGCGTCGCGTCGCCTCACGCCACGGCAGCATCTGGAACGCGACGTCGGACAGCGTCGGATTATGCGGGCGGGAAACTCCAAGCGCAGCGGCGTGATCGCTGAGTGGCTGGGCGATGTACGCCATCTCCACCGGCGCGTAGATGCGGCCGGTGAACACGGCACGGCCGGTAAAGCACAGCGGGAGAAGCACGAGCGCCAACGCCGAACCGCGCGTCAGCGGCGTCACGTAACGATTCGCGAGTGCGATGAGAACAGCTGCTGTCGTGAAGTATAGAAGCGCAACCACGGGTTACAATCACCGCCTCCCCAGATGATTCTTCTTCCGATCGGCCGCGACGAGTCGACGATCCAGCGCCACGCCTGGGTTTCGTATTCGATCATCGCGATGAACGTGCTGATGTTCCTTGCTACGGTCGTCATGTCCAGCGCGACCCAGAATCACACGCGCGACGTTGTCGTCAAAGCGTTTACCTACATCTACCAGCATCCTTACCTGAACGTCCCACAGTCGCTGGGTGACGTGATGCCGGCCGCGGTCATCCGGCAACTGAAGAGCCGCGAGATCAAGCTGCCGCCGGCCGACGTGATCAAGAACGAGCAACAGGAGCTCAACATCCTCGCAATCGAGGCCGCCGCCGGGTACCGGCAGTTGCCGATGATGCGCTTTGGGTTCATCCCCAGCGAGGCGAAGTTCGCGAGCGTCATCTCCTCCATGTTCGTTCACAGTGGCCTCATCCACCTCATCGGCAACATGCTGATCTTTTTCATCTGCGGTCCGTTCATCGAAGACGTATTCGGCCGTCCGCTGTTCACTCTCCTCTATTTCAGCGGCGGATTCGCGGCGACGTACACGTACTGGGCGCAACATCCGAACAGTACATTGCCTTTGGTCGGAGCGTCGGGTGCGATCGCTGCGGTCATGGGTGCGTATCTCGTTCGTTTCGCCACGTCGAAGGTCGAGTTCATCTTTGTTCCGTTCCTGCTTCGTCCGACATTCAATTTCCGGTTCTTCGTTCCGGCGTTCGTCGTTCTGCCCCTGTGGTTCGTCCAGCAGTTTTTCGCGATGAAGTTTTCCGAGGGTGGATCGGGAGTGGCGTTTTCGGCGCATGTCGGGGGATTTGTGTACGGCGCAGCGTTCGCGTTGATCATCAAGCTGATGCGCGTCGAGGAGAAACACATCGCTCCCGCGATCAAGAAGGAAATCTCCTGGGAAATCGATCCGCGCATTGCCGCGGCGATGCAGGCCCGGGACAACTTCGATTTCGAGACCGCGAAGAAGACGATCGAGCCGGTGCTCCGCGAGAAGCCGTCCGATATCGACGCGCTGCGGACCGCGGTCGACATCGCGCGAGCGGCCGAGGATGCGCCGATGCTGGATGTTTATGGGTCGCGACTGCTGTCGAGGCTCATCGAGACGAAGGAAGACGACGCCGCGATCGAGCTCATTCAGGACCTCACCGCCCAGATCGATCCGAAGCTGATGCCGAAATTCACCAGCCGGGCCGCCGCGGTCGTGGAGCGGCGCGGCGACCGCGACTGGGCGATGGTTCTTTACGAGAAAGCGGTAAAGGCCGATCCGTTCGGTGCGGCGGCGGTCGTATCGCTCGTGAAGCTGGGATCGATCAGGAAATCGCAGGGCGACGTCGGCGGTGCACGGACCGCGTTCGAGGAAGCGCGCGCACATCCGAAGTGCAGTCCGGAATGGGCAAGCACGATCGCCGCGCGGCTCGGCGAACTTCCGTCCTGAACGACGAGATTGCGCGCGGTCTGGCCGCGTTAGTCAGTCGCGAGTGATCCAGCCGCCGCCCAGACACAAGTCGTCCTGATAGAAGACGACGGCCTGACCCGGCGCGATCGCGCGAAGCTTGTGCGCAAATGAGACGCGCGCCCGATCGCCGTTCATCGGTGTGACCGTCGCGGCGACATCCGCCTGACGCGATCGCACGCGCGCGAGCACCTCGATCGGTCCTTGCGGAGCGACACCGGAGATCCAGTGCACTCGCTCAGCGATCAGTTCGTTCTTCTCCAGAACCGAAGCCGGTCCGACAGTCACCCGCTTCGTAAACGGATTCACGTCGACGACGTACGAGCGCTCCTCGTTGCCGCCGATCTGAAGGCCGCGGCGCTGACCGATCGTGAACTGGTAGTAGCCGTCGTGACGGCCGACGACATTGCCGTCGACGTCGACGATTTCGCCGGCACCCTCGCCCCGCGTGATTCCCGCCTCCCGCTCCACGATCGCGGGATAACCATCCTTCTGCGGGACGAAGCAGATCTCGTACGACTCCTTCTTCTTCGCAACCGACAACCCTCCCTGCTCCGCAATCACGCGCACCTCGGGCTTCGTCAGTTCGCCGAGAGGGAACATCGCGGCGCGCAGCTGCTCCTGCGTCAGCTCGAACAGGAAGTACGACTGGTCCTTCATCAGATCGCGTGCTTTACGCAGCTGGAGCGTTCCGTCGTCGGTCGTAATCCTCGCGTAGTGGCCCGTGGCGATCTTCTCCGCGCCGATCGCGACCGCTTTCTGATGGAACAGGTCGAACTTCACGTGCGTGTTGCAGAGCACGCACGGACTGGGAGTGGTGCCGCTCAGATACGACTGCACGAACGGCGTGATGACCTTCTCGTGAAAATTCGACTCGAGGTTCAGCGTGAAGTGCGGGATGCCCAGCTTCCACGCGACGCGCTTCGCGTCGGTCAGGTCATCGATCGTGCAGCAGCCGCCGTAGGTCGAGTCCGACGACTTCAAGTTGTCGTACATCTGCATCGACAGACCGATGACGTCATGTCCGGCGGACTTGAGCATGTACGCGGCCGTCGACGAGTCGACGCCGCCCGACATGGCAACAGCAATCTTCACCGGGGTTTGTCAACAGCGCTGACACCCCATGTCATCCCGAGCGGGAGAGAGGGACCCGGGTGGGGGGAAGGCCGGCCTCCTCACCCCCGGGTCCCTCGCTCCCGCTCGGGAGGGGCATTCCTTGTGCATGTGTTACCCCCCGGTGGATCAGCAATCCGAACAGCCCGGGGTATCGGCGGCGCGTGTGCTTGTCGTTGACGACGATCCGGCGATCCGCCGTCTCGTCATCGCGACGCTGAAACGCGACGGCTATCAATTCGCCGAGGCGGCGAACGGCCGCGAGGCGCTGGATCGCATGCGGGCAGAGCATCCCGACTGTGTCGTCCTCGACCTCATGATGCCGATCGTCTCGGGATGGGACGTTCTTCAGGAGCGGGTCCACGACCCCGAGCTGACGAAGATTCCGGTGATCATCGTCAGCGCGAACCGCGAGCCCGAGCTCGTGAAGGCACTCGACAAAGGCATCTGTGCCTTTCTGCCGAAGCCGTTCGACATCACGGCGCTCAGCGCGCTCGTGAAGGCTTGCGTGAATCGGTCCTAGGTTCCCTGGCCGCATCCTGCGCATCGAGCACGGCGATCGCGGCCATGTTGACGATGTCGTTCACGTCGACGCCGCGCTGGAGCACGTGCACCGGTTTCGACAGTCCCTGCAGGATCGGGCCGATGACTTCCGCACCGCCGACGCGCCACAACAATTTATACGCCGCGTTCGCCGCGTCCAGATTCGCGAAGACGAGTACGTTGGCATCGCCCTGAATTGAGCTCCACGGATATTCGCTCTCCGCGATTTCCGGATAGACGGCGGTGTCGGCCTGCATCTCTCCTTCGACGACGAGATCAGGCCGCGTTTCCTTGAGAATCTGAACCGCGCGGGCGACCTTTTCCGCGTTCGGATCCTTTGTCGACCCGAAGTTCGAGAACGAGATCATCGCGATCCGCGGCTCGAGGTTGAATCGCTTCGCGGTCTCCGCCGTCAGCGCGGCGATTTCGGCAAGCTGCTCCGCCGTCGGATCGATGTTCACCGTCGTATCGGCGAGGACGAGCATCCGGTTCTTGAACATCAGAAGGTAAGCACCGGAAACGTGCTTCACTCCGGGCTTCGTCTTCAGGACCTGCAGCGCAGGACGGATCGTCGCCGGGTAGTAAGCGCGCAGACCGGCGATCACGCCGTCGGCGTCACCGGCCTCGAGCATCATCATCGCGTAATAGTTGCGGCTGTTGAGGATCCGCCGCGCGTCGGGAAGCGTGACGCCCTGGCGGCGGCGAAGGTCCGTGAACCGCTTCGCATAGTCGTCGAACTTCGGCGACTTGTTGATGTCGATCGTCGTTATCTTCGCGGCATCGATGTGGTACTCGTCGAGCAGGCCGGCGATCTCTTCGCGGCGCACGAGCAGGATCGGATGAGCGATTCCGTCTTCGATCAGGATCTTCGCGGCGCGGATGATCTTTTCCGAATCGCCTTCCGGGAACACGATGCGCTTTGGATGCTGACGCGCGCGCGAGTAGATGTCGTGCATCAGCCCGCGGGAACGGCCGAGCATCTGTTCGAGCCTCTGCCGGTACGCCTCGTAGTCGGCGATCGGCTGCTGCGCCACACCCGACTCGGCCGCCGCTTTCGCGACCGCGACAGGAACGGTGAGAAGCACGCGATAGTCGAACGGCTTCGGGATCAGATATTCACGGCCGAACGCAAAGCGGTCCTTCGAATACGCGCGCAGAACCGAGTCGGGCACATCCTGCTTAGCGAGATCGGCCAGCGCCTTCGATGCCGCGAGCTTCATCTCTTCGTTGATCGTCGTCGCACGACAGTCGAGCGCGCCGCGGAAGATGAACGGAAATCCGAGGACGTTGTTGACCTGGTTGGGATAGTCGGAGCGGCCGGTAGCCATGATCACGTCCGGGCGCGCGCTCATTGCATCGTCGTATGTGATCTCCGGATCGGGATTCGCCAGCGCGAACACGATCGGATCTTTGGCCATGACGCGGATCATGTCCTGCGTGACGATTCCTCCGACCGACAACCCGACGAGCACATCGGCGCCCTTCAGCGCCTCGATCAGCGTGCGCGCCTTCGTATCCGCCGCAAACTCTTCCTTGTACGGCGTCATATCCTCGGTTCGCCCCTTGTAGATCACGCCCATGCGGTCGGCCAGGATGACGTTCTCTTTCTTCAGGCCCAACTTGATGTAGAGGCGCAGACAAGCCATCGCCGCAGCGCCCGCTCCGGAGATGACCAACTTCACTTTGCCGATCTTTTTTCCGGCGACCTCGAGCGCGTTGACGAGCGCGGCGGCCGAGATGATCGCGGTCCCATGCTGATCGTCGTGGAAGACGGGGATCTTCATCACTGCCTTCAGACGCTCTTCGATCTCAAAGCAGGCCGGCGACGCGATGTCCTCCAGGTTGATGCCGCCGAAGGTCGGCTCGAGCAGCTTCACGGCGTTGATGAAGGCTTCGGTGTCATGCGTGTCGATCTCGATGTCGAAGACGTCGATGTCGGCGAAGCGCTTGAACAGGACAGCCTTGCCTTCCATGACCGGCTTGCCGGCAGCGGCGCCGATGTCGCCGAGCCCGAGGACTGCGGTGCCGTTGGTGATGACAGCGACGAGGTTGCCCTTCGCCGTGTATTTGTAGATGTCGGCGGGGTTCTTCGCGATCTCGAGACAGGGTCGCGCGACGCCGGGTGTGTATGCGAGCCCAAGGTCGTGCTGCGTCGCCGTCGGTTTCGTCGGGACGACTTCGATTTTTCCGGGACGGCCCTGCTTGTGGTAGTCGAGTGATTCGCTTCCGAGGTCTTTGGCCATACGGTGGCGAATCGTAT
>DASVHS010000040.1:0-4165 GCA_036382495.1 Thermoanaerobaculia bacterium
GGGCCCCTCTGGCGGCGTCCGGATCATAGTCGCGATTTCCTCGATCGAGTCCGTGACACGCACAAGATGCGCGAACCCAGCTTCCTCGGCGAGCTTCATGAGAAGCGGGTAAGCCTTCTTGCTACGGCCGGCAACACCGTCGCCGGGCGGGTTCCAGTACTCGACGCCGAACAGGATCATCGCCACCGGCGTTTGCCGGTACGAGCGGTAGTAGTTTTGACACGCATTCTGAAAAATCTCCTGCAGCGTGCCCGCACTCCCCTCCGCGAAAATCACTCCGCGCGAGGCGATCGCCAGAAGTCCTTCCTCGCGAATGCTGTTCTCGAAGTACTTCGCGATGTAGGTCGCAAAGATGTTCGGCTGCTCGTGTCCGTAAAACCATGTCGGCACGCCGAGACTTTGAAACGCCCGCTTCGGCGGCGCCGGAAATTGCTGACGCACGCGAAACGAGGGCACGAGATAACGCGGATCCTCGCACGTCGGCACCGTTGCCATCTCGCGAATCGCAAAATCAAGCGCATCGTCCGGATGCGGCGCCAGGTAGACGCCGAGGTTGCCGGCTTCCATGACGCCGGGACCGCCGCCGGTGACGACGAGGAATCCCTCGCGCGCGAGCGTGCGACTCAGTTTCGCCGCGGCAACATAGGCGGGATCACCGCGCGGAACGCTGTGACCACCCATAACTCCGACCACGCCGTTTCCCGACCACGCGCCGATGTTGTCGTCGAGCGCATCGCCGATCGAAAAGTCGTGGATGCGCCGCGCGAGGACGTCGTCGACTCCGCAGTTCTCCGGATCTTTGTAGTGTCTGTAGATCACCGCGTCGGGCGTCTTCGCATACGACTCCGGATGCTCGACGTCAAACCCCTCGAGCAGCTCCTCGGGCGTGTAGAGCGAGACGCGAAACGGATCGAATGGCTTGCCGGGCATCGGCGGGATGTTCAGGCACTTGCTTTCGCCGACATGCCCTGCGAGATCGATGGTCATCGGGCAACCGACGAACACGCAGCCGTGCAGATCGATCGCCCGCAACGCGTCGTCGTACTTCGTCAGATCCAGACCCTGCAAGACGACGTCGTTCGTGCGAGACGGCGACGCCAGCCACTCTTCCAGCGCCGAAGTTGTCTCGATCTCGCGCCTCATCAGTTCGCGATGAGGTCCTGATACTCGGGATGCCGTTTGATGTACGCCGCGATGTATGAGCAGAGCGCCACGACATGCAGCTTGTTCTGCCGCGCATGATCGAGAGAAGTCTTCGCCAGCTCCTGCGCGATGCCGCGGCCGGACAGCTCCTGTGGAACTTCCGTGTGGATGAAGATGATCCTGTGCGGTGCCATCTTGTATTCGACGAAAGCCAGTTTACCGTCGGCCTCGTACTCGAAGCGCGACTCGGCCTCGTTGTTACGAATCTGCATACACGTCAAGACTCTCAAGAGCGGTGCCATGGGCACCGCACTCCAGAACCGCACTCCAGATAGGATACGCACCATGCGCCATCTGACCACCGCAGTCACGATTCTTCTCCTCGCCGCTTGCGCTTCCCAGCCACAACCGCAGCCCCGGACACCCGCCGCGGCCGTTCGCTCGGGCTCGATCTCCGCCACCGGTTTCGACGTCGCGAACCTCGACCGGACCGCGAGCGCGTGCGACGATTTCTACCGCTTCGCGGATGGCGGCTGGATGAAATCGCATCCCATCCCGCCCGCATATCCGTCCTGGGGCAACTTCTCGGTCCTCTACGTCAGCAACCAGGAGAAGATGCACACGATCCTCGAGGAAGCAGCAAAGTCGAATGCTCCGGCCGGATCGGATGAACAGAAAGTCGGCGCCTACTACGCGAGCTGCATGAACGAGAAGACGGTCGAGCGCGCCGGCGTCACACCGCTCACCTCCGATTTCAGCCAGATCTCGGCGCTGCGCTCTGTCTCGAATCTTCCGAACACGCTCGCGCATCTGCACTCGTACCGGATTTCGGCGGTCTTCGCATTTTCGTCGACGCAGGATTACAAACAGACGGAGCAGACTGTCGCGTCGATCTCGCAGGCCGGACTGGGCCTCCCCGATCGCGACTACTACACGAAGGAAGATGCGAAATCGAAAGAGATCCGCATCCGCTACGTCCAGCACATCGCGCACATGCTCCAGCTCTACGGCGACGACCAGAACAACGCCCAGAGCGAAGCGCGCAACATCATGGACTTCGAATCGAAGCTTGCGAATTCGTCGATGACGAACGTCGAGCTTCGCGATCCGGTTGCCACGTATCACAAGCTCACGCTCGACGAACTGCAGGCGCTCTCGCCGTCGTTCTCGTGGCCGGAGTACTTCGCCGCCATCGGACTGCCGAACGTGAAGTCGATCATCGTCGCGCAGCCGCAGTTCGTCGGCGAGTTCGAACAGCTGCTCAAGATCGCGCCGATCGACACGTGGAAGAGCTATCTCCGCTGGAATCTTCTGAACTTCGAGGCGTCGAAGCTGCCGCCCGACTTCGAGAAAGCGGACTTCGAGTTCTATCAGCAATATCTGTCGGGCACGAAAGAGATGCTCCCGCGATGGAAGCGCTGCACAGCGGCGACCGACGCGGCCCTCGGCGAAGCGGTCGGACAGGTCTGGACGAAGCGCTACTTCCCCGAGGCGGCGAAGGCGCAGGCACTGGACATGGTTCACAACATCATGCGTGCCCTGCGCGAGGACATCACGACACTGTCGTGGATGAGTCCTGAAACGCGACAGCAGGCGCTCACGAAACTCGACGCCTTCGGATTGAAGATCGGCTATCCCGACAGGTGGCGCGACTACTCAGCCGTCACGCTGTCCAATCAGCCGTACATCACGAACAGCATCGCCGCCAATCAGTTCGAGTTCCACCGCGATCTCAACAAGGTCGACAAGCCGACCGATCGCAACGAGTGGCTCATGTCGCCGCCTACGGTCAACGCGTACAACAATCCGCCGATGAACGAGATCGTGTTCCCGGCCGGAATCCTGCAGCCGCCGTTCTTCGATCCGAACGCCGACGCCGCGTACAACTACGGCGGCATGGGCGCGGTCATCGGACACGAGATCATCCACGGCTTCGACGATCAGGGCCGCCAGTTCGACCTGCACGGCAATCTCGCCGACTGGTGGACGGCCGAAGACAAGGCGCGCTTCCTCGAACGCGCAAAGTGCGTATCGAATCAATTCAGCAGCTACGACGTCAACGGACAACACATGACCGGCGACCTCGTCCTCGGCGAGAGCATCGCGGACCTCGGCGGAGTGCAGATCGCGTACGCCGCGTATCAGAAGTCGCAGGAAGGAAAACCGCGCCAGACCATCGACGGCTTCACGCCCGAGCAGCGCTTCTTCCTCGGATGGGCACAGGTGTGGGCCGAGAACCAGACGCCGGAGAGCCAGCGGCTGCAGATCACGACCGACCCGCATCCGTTGTCGCGCTTCCGCGTCAATGGACCGCTGTCGAACATGCCCGAGTTCGCGACGGCATTCGGCTGCAAGACCAACGACGCGATGATCCGCGCCGGCGACAACCGCTGCAACGTGTGGGGGCAATGATTTGAAGGGATGAGGGATGAGGGATGAACGACGCAATCATCTCTCATCCCTCATCCCTCATCCCTTCTCGCTCCCAAGCGCTTGTTCGAGCATCGATCGCGGCGCATCCCGCTCGACGACGATGCCAAGGTGGCGTAACGCGAGCTGCAGCGAACCGCTGACATCGCTCGGCGGCAACGCGCCATCTCGCTTAGAGATCTTCGCGCCGTCCGGACCCAAGACAACCGGCACATGCGCGTACTCGGGCGTCCGATACCCAAGCGCGCGCTGCAACGCGATCTGCCGCGCCGTCGACGAGAGCAAGTCCGCGCCACGCACGACCTGCGTCACGCCCTGGGCCTCGTCATCGACAACGACCGCAAGCTGATACGCGAACACTCCGTCGGCGCGTTTGATGACGAAGTCGCCGGTCGATGTCGCGACGTCCTCTTCGACGTGACCAGCAATGAGATCGTCGAAGGCGATGACGCCGGACGCTCGAAAGCGAACCGATCGCGCGACTCTGCCGGCAGGCAGACCTTCGCGACAAGTGCCCGGATACACGAGCTCAGTCGGATCACTCGCCGCCGGCGCCGAGGCCGAACGTTGCAATTCAGCGCGTGAACATGCG
>DASVHS010000041.1:0-4072 GCA_036382495.1 Thermoanaerobaculia bacterium
AACCTGCTCGGTGAAATCGGTGCGCTGATATCCGGCCGGAACGCGGAACATCTTGTCGTCCGCGGCCATCTCGCTGATCGCGGTGACCATCGTCTCGCGCGTCTTCGTGCGCGTCGCCGGGACGACGAGCTTCGAGCCGGGAATCTGGCCCGTGTTGTTGATCGTCGTCACCGAAACGGTCTGGCGCAGCGGGAAGCCCTTGATCTTCGTCGTTTCCGCCGAGATCAGTTCGTCAATCTGGGAGTTGCCGGTCTGCGCGGGATTTCCGAATGCGACATCGGCAACGTCGCCGAAACGAACCGTTGTCCACTTGTCGATGATCGTGCGGACCGACTGCTTGAGCGGCATGTTCCGGAACGTGACCGTGATGTCGTACGTCATGTTGAGCCGGTAGTGATCGGTCGGGATGCCTGCGATCACTCGTCCATCCTCGAGACGCGTCACCGACGACTGAATGTTCGACAGCACGATGTTGCTCGTGCCGATTGCGCTCGCGATTCCAAGCGTGTTCACTTCGGTGTAGAGCTTCTGCGACGGGTCGACGAACAGAAGCCGTCGCGCGCCGTCGGTCGAGATCATGTAGGTGCCCGGCGGATAGGTGTTACCGGAGATGAACTCGATGCGTGAGCGTTGTCCGTCGATGAACGCCCGCGCGTTGAAATCCGCCGCGCGCTCGTCCCCCTCGGCCCGGCTCGTCTGGAAGTATTCGTACTGGACTGCCGCAAAGGCCGCATGCCCCGTCAACAGGAGCACCACCATCACACCCATCACCTTGCTCATCATTGCTAACCTCGCGTGTTGGTTGAGTATACAACGGGGATGTGTGCGTGGGCCCGTCCCCACGCCCGGGTTCCTCCCCTTCGTTGCGGTCAGGGTCGGAATGACATGAGTTTTGCGTTCGTTCCTCAATCGCATGTTCAAAGCGACCGTCATCGCCGGGGTACTCGCGACAATCGCACTTCCTCTCGCCGCCGCCACCAAACCAGCTCCCGTTACGCTCGAGTCCGTCATC
Organism: Thermoanaerobaculia bacterium; assembly: GCA_036382495.1. Lineage (GTDB taxonomy): Bacteria > Acidobacteriota > Thermoanaerobaculia > Gp7-AA8 > Gp7-AA8 > DASVHS01. The sequence goes on from DASVHS010000041.1 coordinate 1,013, forward strand.
AAGAATGTGCAGGCGCAGCAGAAGAAGACCCAGACCCTGCTGGCGGACTTCAAGCAGGAGAAAGAACTTGCCCTTCTCGCGCAGCCCGAGGTGTCCAGCGGGACGTTCGTGTTTTCGAAACCGAATAATGTGCTCTGGTCGTACGACGCACCGAAGCGGCTGCAGATGCTGATCACGGGCGGGACGTTGACGACGTATTACCCCGACCTGAACAAGGCCGAGCGCATCGACGTGAAGCGGTTCGAGGATCGCATCTTCAAATACATGGGTGCGTCGGGCGCGATCGACGAGCTCGGCCGTTACTTCGATTTCACGTTCACCGACACGTCGACGAGCCCGACCTGGGTTCTCGATCTCAACCCGAAGAGCAACGTCGTCGCGAAACGCGTGCGTCACATCAAGATCTGGATCGACAAGTCGACGTATCTCACCTCGAAGTTCGAATACGTCGAGGGCGACGGCGACGTCACGCGTTACGAGTTCACGAACATCCGCGTGAACGCGCCGATCGAGCAGACGCGCTTCACGCTCAACCTGCCGTCGGGCGTGCGCCTTGAACAGATGAAGATTCAGTAGTTGCGCTTCACGGTTTCCAACGTCGACGGCGCGGCACGGCGCGGACAGATCACGACGGCGCACGGCACGATCGAGACGCCGGTCTTCATGCCGGTCGGAACGCTGGCGTCGGTCAAGAGCCTCACCACGGACCAGCTCGAGCAGCTCGGCCCGGAAATCATACTCAATAATACGTATCATTTAATGCTACGCCCGGGCGTCGACCTGATCGAACAGCTCGGCGGCGCGCATCGCTTTCAATCGTGGAAGCGCGCGATTCTCACGGACAGCGGCGGCTTCCAGGTCTTCTCGCTCTCGAAAATTCGAAAAGTTCGCGAGGAAGGCGTCGAGTTCCGAAGCCACATCGACGGATCGCCGCACTTCCTTTCGCCGGAACGGTCCATCGAAATCCAGCAGCGGATGGGTGTCGACATCGCCATGGCATTCGACGAGTGCCCGCCGTTCGGCTGGTCGCGCGAACAGGTCGAAGCATCGATGGACATGACGCACCGATGGGCGAAGAGATCGCTGGCCGCGCGAACGGGATCACCCGCCCTCTTCGGCATCGTGCAGGGTGGGACACATCACGACCTGCGCAAACGCAGCGTCGAGGAGATCTGCTCGCTCGACTTCGACGGCATCGCGATCGGTGGCGTCGCCGTCGGCGAGTCGAAGGAACAGATGCTCGACACGATGCGCTTCACCGCGCCGATGCTGCCTCTCCGTCGTCCGCGCTACCTCATGGGTGTCGGCACGCCGGAAGATCTGCTCGATGGCGTCGAAGCGGGCATCGACATGTTCGACTGCGTGATGCCGACGCGCAACGCGCGCAACGGATCGCTGTTCACGAGCCGTGGGAAGGTCGCGATCAAGAATGCGCAGTATGCGACCGACCAGGGTCCGCTCGATCCCGACTGCTCCTGCCTGACCTGCCGGACCGTCTCCCGCGCCTATCTCCGGCATCTCTACGTCAACGACGAAATCGCAGCGTCCGTTTACAACACGATCCATAACCTGTCGTTTTACCTTGACTTGATGAGGGGTATCCGGCAGGCTGTTGCGTCCAATTCGTTCGCGGCTTTTCGCGCGACGTTCCTGTCTCGGATCAATCCATGATTGCCCTACTTCAAACCAGCGCCGGCACCGGCGCGATCATCGCTCAGGTTCTGCCGATTCTCGCGATCGGACTGGTCTTCTACTTCATCGTCATCGCCCCGGCGAACAAGCAGCGTCGCAAGACGCAGGAAATGCTGAGCTCGCTGAAAAAGGGAGATCGTGTCGTCACATCCGGCGGGATTTACGGGACGATCCAGGGTGTTGAGACCGAGGTCGTTTATCTGAAGATTTCCGAGAATGTAAAGGTCAAGGTCGCGCGTTCGGCAATCACGGGCGTGCTGACCGGAGACGGCGAGCAGGCCTGACCCGCAATCCCAATCCCCTCACGGAGAAAACATGGAACGAAGTGTCATCTGGAAAATCGGGCTCATTCTTCTCGTGACCGCGCTGTTCGCGTTCGCGCTGATCCCGACCAAAGACAACCCCGAGCCGATCCGCCGCGGTCTTGACCTCAAGGGTGGAACGTATCTCGTGATGAAGATCAACTTTGGCGACGCCACTCGCATCGAGGTCGATCAGTCGATGGAGACGCTCAAGGCGCAGGCCGCGACCAACAAGCTGCCTGTCCCGACGGTGAAGCGCACGAGCGACGTCACTTTCGTCGCGGCGCCTCCGGCCGGGGTACCCACCGCCGAGTACGAACGCATCGCGCACGACTACCTCGGCAACTTCGATGTGGCGCGCAACGACGACGGCTCGCTCCGTTTCACGATGAAGTCAGCGGCAGTTGCGCAGCTCAAGCGCGACACGATCACGCAGGCCGTCGAGACGATCGACAACCGCGTCAACGCGCTCGGCGTCACGGAGCCGATCATCGCGCCGCAAGGCGACGACCGCATCGTCATCCAGTTGCCCGGTATCGACGACCCTGCGCGCGTGAAGGACATCATCAAGACCACCGCGCAGCTGCAGTTCCGGATGGTCGAAGGTTCTCCCGCTCCGGATGAAAAGAGCGCTCTGGCCTCGGTGCCCGCGAACCTCAAGGATCAGGTGGACATCCTCCCCGGCACGCGTGAAGACGCACTCGGCCGTGCCAGTGGAGTGGAGTTCTATCCCGTCAACAAGACTGTTCCGGTCAGCGGCCGCGATCTGAAAACCGCGCGCTCCGAAAAGGGTCGCGTCGGTACACCGGTGGTCGGCTTCACGCTGACTCCGGACGGCGCGCCGAAGTTCGCGGCGCTCACTGGCAACAACGTGAATCGCCGGCTGGCAATCGTCCTCGACAACCGCGTCGTCTCGGCGCCGAATATCAACAACCGCATCGACGAGCGCGGCACGATCGAAGGCAGCTTCACATCGCAGCAGGCCAACGATCTCGCGCTGATTCTGCGCAGCGGATCGCTGCCGGCGTCATTGACCACAATGGAAGAGCGGACGGTCGGCCCGTCG
>DASVHS010000042.1:0-2560 GCA_036382495.1 Thermoanaerobaculia bacterium
CGATGATGATGCTGAACATCAGTCCGATCTGTTGCGGCGGCAGTCCCGTGCCGAGGAGAAGGCCAAGGGCGGAGAAGGCGGCGCCGGAGAGGATGGTGATGAGAATCAGCAGCGGAAAGTTCGCGAAGGTCAGGCCGGGAATCGGGCCGATGATCAGACGCGCGCACGGCAGAACGAACGCCGCGGCGATGAATCCCTGAATGATGCCCGAAACGATTTTCTCGATGGCCACCAGCGCGATTGGAATCGGCGCGAGCAGACGGTCCTCGATCTCTTTCGTGTATCCGAAGTCTGTGATCATCGGCAGCGAAACCGATTGAACCGCGGACAGGGTGAGACTGAGCGCGATGAGGCCGGGCACCATCATCGTCGTGAAGTTGCGCGGGATGATCCCCATTTTCGGCAGAAGAAACCCGAACACGACGCAGAAGAGGATCGGCTGCAGCGTCGTGCGCAGAAGGAACGAGATGATCTCGCGCCGGACGACGGTGACGTCGCGTATCAGGATCGCGGTGAACACGCGCAGCGGAGACACGGTCGCAATGACTTCGCTCATGACAGTTTCCTTCCCGTCAGCGAGATGAACAGCGTCTCCAGGCTGGGACGCGAGAGCTGGATGTCGTTCACGGTGTGTCCTCTCAGCTCGGCGAGCGCCAGGATCGCCGGCACCGCTTCGCCGACGCGCGATGCAAACACGCGCAGCACCGGCCCGCGCGCCTCGACACGAGTCACCCCCGCTGCGGTCTGCGCTTCGGCGACGAGCGGAGTCGAATCGGCGTCGAGCGTCACGTCGATCATCGTGTCGCCGGGCGCTTTCTCCTTCAACTTCGCCGGCGTGTCGAGCGCAATCAGCTTGCCCTGATCCATGATGGCGATGCGGTCGCACAGCTGATCCGCTTCCTCCATGTAATGCGTCGTCATGATGATCGTCCGCCCCTGCGCGTGCACCTCGCGCAGAACGTCCCAGAACGCCAGTCGGGCCTGCGGATCGAGACCGACCGTCGGTTCGTCGAGAAACAACACGCGCGGCTCGTGAATCAGCGCGCGCGCAATCATCAGCCGCTGGTTCTGCCCGCCCGAGAGTGCATCGACCTTGGCGTCTTTCTTGTCGCTGATCCCGAATTTGTCGAGCAGCTCCATTGCCCGTTTCGTCGCCACGCCGCGCGGAATACCGAAGTACGTCGCGTGAAAGATGAGGTTTTCGGCGACGCGAAGGCCGCGGTCGGGGTTCGGGCGCTGCGGGACGACGCCGATGCGCTGCCGCGCGTCCGCCGATTGCGTGCTGACGTTCGCGCCGGAGACGTGGGCCTCGCCTGACGTGGCTCGGACGCGCGTCGTCAGGATGCCGATCGTGGTCGTCTTGCCCGCTCCGTTCGGCCCGAGCAATCCGAAGAATTCACCTTCGGGCACGGTGAGATCGAGAGAATCGACGGCGACGACCTTCTCGCCGTAGACCTTGCGCAGGGCTTTCGTTTCGATTGCAACATTCATAATGTGAAGGATGCGCTACACCGTCGTGCTCACCGCAGCATTTCCACGGATCGCACGCGAGATGCTCGCCGGCGAGTTCGACGTCGTCGAACATCCGACCGAGCACGAACGATCCGAGGACGATTTGATCACAATGTTGTCGGAGGCGGATGCGGCGATCACGCTGCTGTCCGACCCGCTGACCCGGCGCGTGCTTTCATCGAATCACAACCTGCGCATCGTCGCGAACTTCGCCGTCGGCTACAACAATGTCGACGTCGACGCCGCGCGCGAGCTCGGCGTCGTCGTCACGAACACCCCCGGCGTGCTGACCGATGCGACTGCGGACCTGACCATCGCTCTGATCCTGGCGGTTACGCGACGCATCGTGGAAGGCGACCGTGAGGTTCGCGCAACGGGGCGCTGCGAGTGGGAGCCGCTCAAACTTCTCGGCGTGTCGCTGCAGGGGAAGCGGCTCGGCATCATCGGTATGGGGCGCATCGGCAGCGCGGTCGCGCGCCGCGCCACCGCCTTCGGACTCGACGTCATCCACGCCTCGCGCGAACGCGGCACGCCCCTCGGCGAATTGCTGGAGACGAGCGACATCGTTTCGCTGCACACACCGTTGACCGAGGCGACGCGGCACATCATCAATCGTGAGGCGCTGGCGAGGATGAAACGCGGCGCGTACATCGTGAATACGTCGCGCGGCGCGCTGATCGACGAGGACGCGCTGTGCGACGCGCTCGAGTCCGGCCAGATCCGCGGTGCGGCGCTGGACGTCTACGAACGCGAGCCTGTCGTCAATCGCCGGCTGCTGACGATGGATAACGTCGTCATCGTCCCGCACATCGGATCGGCGACCGAAGAAGCGCGCAACGCAATGGCAAAGAGTGCGGCGACAGATGTCTATCGCGTTCTCAAAGGCCAGCAGCCTGTGCATAGCGTGATGTGAATGTGGAGGACAGGCGAGGGCGCCTGTCCTCCACCATTTCATTCATCAATCAACGGCAGGATCTTTCCTCTTAGATTATTTTGAGGAGAGTCCAATTGATGGCACGCCTTTTGACATTGTTGGATCAGCAGATAA
>DASVHS010000043.1:0-14041 GCA_036382495.1 Thermoanaerobaculia bacterium
GAGTGGATGAAACAGGAAGGATGAAGGCTGAAGGCTGAAGGATGAAGGATGAAGGATGAAGGCTGAAGGATGAAGGCTGAAGGATGAAGGCTGAAGGATGAAGGCTGAAGGATGAAGGCTGAAGGATGAAGGATGATGGTACGCGAGTCGACATCCTTCATCCTTCATCCTTCAGCCTTCGATTAGAATCCACTCATGTCGTTGCGCGGATGGTTCAGGTTCCTGACAGGAAAGGCCCACATGCTCAAGCCCGGTGATCCCGCTCCCGATTTCGATACGACCGATCAGGTTGGTCGTCCAGTGCGACTGCGCGACCTGCGCGGGCGCAAGGTCGTGCTCTGGTTCTATCCGAAAGCCGACACACCTGGCTGAAAGGCAGAGGGTTCCGGGTTCCGGGACCTCGCCGCGGAATACAAGAAGAAGAACGTGCAGGTGATCGGCATCAGCTTCGACAAACCTGCTGACAACGCCGCGTTCGCGGCAAAGTACGAGTTCCCGTTCCCGCTGATCTCGGACACCGATCGCAAGCTCGGCGTCGCCTACGGCGCGGCCGACAGCACGAAGGACGAGTACGCGCGCCGCATCGCGTACGTCATCGACGAGAACGGCAAGATCGCGCAGGCGCACGCGAAAGTCGACGCGAAGAATTATCCGCGGGAGCAACTGGCGAGTTTGTAGTCCGAACTTGTCACAACCCGCGCCTGCAACTATTTCCACCCCGAAACGAATAAACCTCCAGTAATCCTTCTGGAGGTCCAATTGAGCACACCCAAACGGAAGCGCAAAGTCGCGATCATCTCGTTGATCAGCCTCGCTGTCGCTGTCCTCATCGTGTTCGGCGCGATGAAAGCCCGCGGCGGCGACAAAAAAGAGCCCGCGCTTTCCGTCAAGACCGGCAAATCGGAAATCGCCGACATCCAGGTCAAGGTGACCGAGGTGGGGACGGTGGAGCCGGAGGTGAAGGTGGATGTGAAGTCGGCGATCTCCGGAAAAGTCGTGGAGATCTTCCATCGCGACGGCGATACCGTCCGCCGCGGCGAAGTGCTCGCGCGCGTCGAGCCCGACCTCACGCAGGCGCAGTCGCTCGCCGACACGAAGAGCTCGCTGAGCTCCGCGGCCATGCGCTTCGAGCAGGCCCAGAAGAACTTCGAATCCGACCACAAGCTGTTCCTGCAGGGACTCCTGGCGACGAAGCAGAATCGCGACAGCGAGTCGGAGTATCTGGCCGCGAAGCAGGAGTACGAGAAGTCGGCCGAGAAATACAAGCTCGTCGAGAAGAGCGGCATCCCGATCGGCGAGTCCGCGCAGCAGTTCAAGGGATCGAACCTTGTCGCGCCGATGGACGGCGTCGTCCTGACCAAGAACGTCGAGATCGGCGAGTCGATCACCTCGGGCGTCTCGTCGTTCAACGCCGGCACAGTCGTGTTCACGGTCGCCGACGTGTCGAAGATGATCGTCAAAGCGGGCGTGAACGAAGTCGACATCGGCAAGATCAAGGTCGGCATGCCCGTGAAGGTCACGCTGGACGCCTATCCGAAAGTGAAGTTCCAGGGCCGCATCGACCGCATCGCCCCGGCCGTCCGCATCGACGACAAGGTGCGCGTGTTCGACGTCGAGATCCGTCTCGACGCGCAGGGCCGCGAGCTCCGCTCCGGCATGACGGCGAATATCGAAGTGGCCGGCGAGCAGAAAGCGAAAGTGCTCACCGTGCCCGTCGAGTCCGTGTTCCAGCGCGACGACGGCGAGATCGTCTTCGTGAAGAAAAAGTGGGATCCGAAAGCGAAGCCGATGACAAAGGAAGCGAAGGCGGACAAGGACGCGTGGAAGAAGTCCTTCGAGCGCCGCACGGTCGTCACCGGCCTCGCCGACAACTCGCGCGTGGAAGTCCTGAGCGGGTTGAAAGCGGGGGAGGAAGTCGCGCTCGAAGACCCGACGCTGCCGGCGGACAAGAAGAAGGATGACAACGACGACTGAGTGTAGGTGCGGGCTTCACAGCCCGCACACGGCGGGCTGAAGCCCGCCGCCACACTGGAGAAGCGATGAGCGCATTAGCCGAATACGATATCGAACCTGCAAGAGCGCTGATTCACCTCGAGAACATCTCGAAGACGTACGACGCCGGCGAGAATGCGGTGCAGGCTCTTCGCGGTGTCGACGTGGAGATCGTGCGCGGCGAGTTCGTCGCGATCATCGGTCCCTCCGGCTCCGGCAAATCGACCCTCATGCACATCCTCGGCTGCCTCGACTCGCCGAGCACAGGCCAGTACTGGCTCGACGGCGAAGACGTGGCCACGATGACGTCGCGCGAGCTCGCTCGCATCCGCAATCAGAAGATCGGATTCGTGTTCCAGACGTTCAACCTGCTGCCGCGCGCGACCGTGCTGAAGAATGTCGAGCTGCCGCTGCTGTACGCGGGGATGAACAGCACCGACCGCCGCGCCCGCGCGTTCGAGGCGCTGAAACGCGTCGGCCTCGATCACCGCGCGAAGCATCGTCCGAACGAGTTGTCCGGCGGCCAGCGCCAGCGCGTCGCCATCGCGCGCGCACTCGTCAACGACCCCTCACTGATCCTTGCGGATGAGCCGACCGGAAATCTCGACACGAAAACCGGCGGCGAGATCATCGACATCTTCGAGAACCTGGCGAAGAACAACCAGACGATCATCCTCGTGACGCACGACCCCGTCATCGCCGCGCGCACCCAGCGTCGAATCACAATTGTCGATGGGTTGATCGTTCAGGGAGAAGGGCTTGAATAGATCGCAGATCGCGGATCGCAGATCGCAGCGGCTGTCTACTGCGATCCGCGATCTGCGATCCGCGATCTGAACGTCATGCTGATCTTCGAATCAATCCTCGACGGACTCAGAGACATCAAAGACCACTTCGGTCGCACGATGCTGCAGCTCCTCGGCATCATCCTCGGCGCGGGGTCGATCGTGACGACGTTCTCGCTCTCGGTCGCCGGCAAATCCGCGGCGATGGAGTACTACAAAGTCAGCGGCGGCATCCAGAAGATCTGGGTCTCGAATCATCCGACCGGCAAGATCACGCTCGACGCGAAGGCGCTGGCGTCGCAGGGACTGACGTACGGCGACGCGCTGGCGCTGCGCCGCGATGCGAAGGAGCTCGATCTCGTGTCGCCGGTCGCGAACAGCGACATGGACATTCGTTACCGCACGGTCGAGAAGCCGCGTTCGGTCATGGGCGTGACGCCGGCGTACTCGCCGATGAACGACTTCCGTGCCGGCACCGGGCGTTTCATCACCGACAACGACCTGACCTCATCGGCGCGCGTCGTCGTCCTCGGCACCGAGCGCGCGACGGAGTTCTTCGGCTCCGAGAATCCGATCGGCAAGACGATGACGATCAACGGCACCGGCTACCAGGTCGTCGGCGTCATGGAAGAGAAGTACTTCAGCTTCGACCAGAAGCGCAACGTGATGCGCTGGATGAACCGGCAGATGTACATCCCGATCACGACGTATGTCACGCGCAAGGGCGAGTCACCCGCGCACGGCAAGATCAGCTTCATGCACACACGCATGCGCGACATTCAGAAAGCCGATGCGGCCGTCGACGAGATCAAGCACATCCTGAAACGCGAGCACGGCGTCACCGACTTCGAGGTCATCTCGCGCGTCGCGAACCTGCGCCGCAACGAACAGAACAACAAGATGTACGACATGACGTTCATGATCTGCGGAATCATCTCGCTGCTCGTCGGCGGGATCGTCGTCATGAACATCCAGCTGGCGTCGTTCAACGAGCGCGTGCGCGAAGTCGGAACGCGCAAAGCGGTCGGCGCGTCGCCGGCGCAGATCTTCTTCCAGTTCCTTTCCGAGTCGATCGTGGTCTCGATCTTCGGCGGAATCCTCGGCATTTTCGCCGGGAAGCTGTTCACGATGGGCATCGAGCTGCTGCTGAAGCGCCCGACGTTCATCACGCCGTCGACGATCGTGAACGCGCTGATCTTCGCCGCCGGAACAGGACTGTTCTTCGGCATGTACCCCGCGATCCGCGCATCGCGCCTGAACCCGATCGAAGCATTGAGGACGGAGTAGTGTTCATCACCGAGTCAGTTCGAACCAGCCTCGAAGAAGTGAAAGGCCATCCGCTGCGGTCAGCATTCACGCTCGTCGGCGTCATCCTCGGCACGCTCGCGATCGTGGTCGTGATGTCCGTGCTCGACGGTGTGCAGGCCGCGGTGTGGCAAGGAGTCGACGACCTCGGTCTCGACGGCGTGCTGTACATGTCGCAACGCAAGCCGGTCGATCCGAACGAACGCGCGAAGGCGCACATGTCGCGCGGGATGCGCGTCGAGGACTCGAAGTGGTTCGATCGTGCGGAGAACATCAAGGCGATTTCGCCGGTCGGGGAGACACGTGCCGTGATCACTGCGGGCGCCGTGACGCGGCGCGTGAACGTTTACGGCGTCGAGCCGGAATTCGCGGTCATCAAAAATCGCAGGACGTCGATGGGACGGTGGATCTCCGAGCGCGACATCGACGGCGTTACGCCCGTCTGCGTCCTCGGCCTTCAACTCAAGGAGCAGTTGTTCGGCGGCGACGACGCCATCGGCCAGAAGCTGAACCTCGGCGGTCGCCGGCTGACGGTCGTCGGCGTCGGCTCGAAGTTCAACATGCAGTTCGTCAACGACGACGACATGCGCAAGGAGACCGGCGGCGTGTATATCCCGTGGACGGTCTATCGCGACATGTTCGGGCGCGCAAACTCGATTTCGTACGTGCTCGCGAAAGCGATCATCCCCGAGAAGAGCATCGATGCCGAGGATGAAGCGGCGCGCATCTACAAGCGCGCGCACAACGGCATCGGCGACGTGCACATCGACAATGTCGGCAAGGACATCCTCAAGGAGCGCGGCAACATCGTCACGATCCTGCACAGCTGGCGCATCATCTTCTTCTCGATCGCCGCGATCTCGCTGCTCATCGGCGGCGTCGGGATTTTCTCGGTGCTGAAGATCTCGATCTCGGAGCGGCTGTTCGAGATCGGATTGCGCAAGTCGATGGGCGCGACAGACGCGGAGATCTTCATGCAGTTCCTGATCGAGTCGATCACGCTCTCCGTCGCCGGCGCCGCGATCGGACTGCTCGGCGGCATCGGAGTGGTGAAGCTCGTTGCCAGCGCGTTCCCGGCCGGTCTACCTGTGTCGCTGTTCGGACTGGCCGTCGCAAGCGGCTTCGCGATCTCAATCGGATTGCTGGCCGGGTTGTATCCGTCGATCTCCGCGTCGCGGCTGGAGCCGGTCGAGGCGCTGCGGTCGTAGTTACCGCAACTCGCCGGGTTTGCGCAGCATTTTCTCGACTTCGAACGCGTCCTTCTCTTCCTGCGAGACCATCGTGCGCGCGTACTCTTCGAGCCAAACCGACTTTCCTTCGACGGCTGTGAGGAGGTCCTTGTAAAGCTGAATGGCGGCGCGCTCGTTCTCCAGCGCTTCGCGGAGGATGTCGCCGACGTCGTGCTTGTGCGTCTCCAGAAGATGGCCGATGCCGAGCGAGGGATGTTCGCCGAGGGAGGTGATGATCTCGCCGGCCTGCTGGGCGTGGGCCATGGATTCCGTCGCTTGTCCGCGCAGCCATGACACGATCGGGATCCGCGTGTAGCCGTAGACCATGAACGAATAGTGCGTGTACCGCACGACGCCGGCGAGCTCGGCCTCCAGGATCTTGTTCAGGAGGTCGACGACCTTTTTCTTGTCGTAATCCATGATCGCGGATTCTAATGCGATTCGTGACCAGCGACCCGCGGTTCATTGTGCACGTGACGCCGGAGATGATCCGCCACAGCCGGATCCTCGACATTCTCTATTTCGGCGGGTTCTTTTACGGAATCATCGAGCTTTCTCTCCTGCTCGTCCTCGGCATCTCCCGGCGAATGCGCGACGTGGCGGCGCGAATCGGCAATCGCCCGTACGTGATCGCAATCATCTACGTGATTTTCTTCACGCTGGTCACCGCGGTCATCGACCTGCCGCTGTCGTATTACGCCGGCTTTGTCGTGCCGCACCAGTTCCATCTCACGAATCAGACGTTCGGAGCGTGGCTGGGCGATGAAGCGAAAGCGTTGATGATCGGCATGGTCTTCAGCGTGATCGTGATTCCGATCGCGCTGCTCCTCATCCGCCGCTACAAACGCTGGTGGCTCGTGCTGTGGTTCGCATCGATTCCGCTATCGCTCTTCCTTTTCGTCATCGTGCCGGTGATCGTCGATCCCGTCTTCAACAAGTTCGAGCCGCTCAAGGATCAGGTCCTCAAACAGAAACTTCTGAGCGAGGCGTCGAGCGCAGGCATCGAAGGCAGTCGCGTCTATCAGGTCGACAAGTCGAAGCAGACCACCACGATGAACGCGTACGTCACCGGCCTCGGGCCGACGAAGCGGATCGTGTTATGGGACACGCTGCTGGCAAAGATGACTCACGACGAGATCCTGGCCGTGATGGGACACGAGATGGGCCACTACGTCCTCCATCACGTCTGGCAGGGATTGGCGTGGACCGTCATCGGCTCGTTCTTCGTGTTGCTGTTCGCGCAGTGGATTTACGAACGCGGAAACTTCGAGCGCGGCGATCCTGCCTCGCTACCCTGGCTCCTGATCATCATCTCGACCATCACATTCCTCGGCGCGCCGATCGAGAACGGGATCTCGCGCTACTACGAGCATCAGGCCGACAAATTCGGACTCGACCTGACGCACCTCAACGAAGCGATGGCGTCGTCGTTCGTGAAGTTCGCGGAAGACTCGAAGGTGAATCCGAACCCGAGTCCTTTCATCGAGTTCTGGCGGTATAGCCATCCGTCGACGCAGAAGCGGATCGATTTCGTGCTGCAACATGGTGGAGGACAGGCGCCTCGCCTGTCCGGACAGGCGAGGGCGCCTGTCCTCCACAACTAAGCGGTCCCCACCGCGTACGTCATCATCACCACCACCCACAACACGAGCAGCAGCGCCGACATGAGCACGAGTGACTTCTCGGTCACGCGCATCTCCCGGCCGCGCTTCGGCGGAAAAAGCGTGCTGCCGAGAAGGAGCACGAGCCAGAGAAGGGTCCCGAACAGGAGCAGGCCGACGACGAGTGCGGGAATCATGGTTTCTTCGCTGGTTTCTTCGACCAGTGAAATCCTTCGAGCACTTTCGGATTGATGCCGAGGCTGTAGAACTGTGCGTAGGGCCACGGGGTCTTGTCGAGGAATGCGGCGGAGTGGTTCAAGCCCCAATCGCGGAACTCGCGGTCGATGTCGACGGTGCCTTTCTTCGTCACGCTGACGAACGCTTCGTCCGTATTCGCGCCGCCACGATACGACGCGATCAGACCGTTGATCGACTGCGCGCCGTAACGATCCTCGAGGAACCGCATGAACGTCGCCGCCTCGTCGTACGCTTCGCCGACCGCGATCGGGTCGGCGCCGGCTTCGAGCTCCGCGTCGAGCACGGAGATCGACGGTACCTGCTGCATCGATCGATTCTGAAAAATATTTTCCTGACGCGGCACCAGCTCCATGCGACGCGCCAGTCCTTCCTGGAACCATCGCGGCGCGTTGTCGTCGGACGCCTGCGCGATCACGGCGTGCGTCATCTCGTGCGTCAGGATCGCGACCACCTGCTCGCGAAACCGCGCCACGCCGCCGAACGGAATCGTGATGTCGCCGTCGTAAAAGCCGAGGATGTCGTCGGTGCCGGTGAGCTGGATGGAGAAGTCGCCCCAGTTGAGGATGTTCACGCGCACGCGCGAGAACTGCGGCAGCGCGACGTGCGCCGTGACGCGCGTCAGCTCCGCTTCGAGCAACTGGCCGACGCGTTCGGCGACGGTGACGGGCACGTCGGGCATCGAGTGAATTTCGAAATGTTGTGTCGTCGCGGTCGGAGTCGAAGCGGCGAGCGAGCGTCGCAGATCGACCTGACGGACGCGAGGCGCGATGTCGGGACCTTTCTTCGTACTCTCGACGCGTTTGTAGGTGTCGATCGCGTCGTCATAGGCGCCGGCTTGTGTCAGCAACTCGGCGAGCTGGACGAGCGTGCCGGCGTCGGCGCCGTTCTGCTGCATCGAACGTCCCACCGCTGGTGACTTCGCAAGCGTGCGCGCCTCATCGTTGCGATGCAGACGGAGAAGCGCGCGCACGCGCTCGACGAGCAGTCGCGCCGGCACGGTCTCGTTGTCGGCCTTGATGCTGTCGGTCAGCGTGACGACATCGGCCCATCGATTGTGTGCGGCGAGCGCCTCCGCCGTTTTCTCCGCGCGCAGCCGCGCGCTCGGCGAGCTGAGATGCGACTTCACGAGCTGATCGAAATCCTGCAGCGCGTCCGCATCTTCGCGACGATCCCACTCCGTCGCCGGAACGATCTCTGTGTTGCGCGGAGCGATGTCGGCGCCGCCGGGGATGTCGAGCGATTGCCGGCCGATCGTCACGCGCACGAACGTTCCGCTCGCCGATACCTTCGCGTTTGGCGGAAGTTTCATCGGCGTGATTCCGAGCTCGACATCCGCCGTGCGCGATTCTTCCGGAGTGTTCAGATTGACGAGGTTCGAGATCATCGGGTCGCGCAGCAGCGGTGCGAAGAATCCGGCGCGGACGACGTCGGGCCGTGTCATCGGCTGCATCCGCCACGCCTGACGGAAGACGTCGCGCGCCGCGGACGGCGATCCGCTCGCGACGTCGAGCATGCTCTGCATGTAATACGCGCCGGCATCGCGCGATGCGTTGAACATGACGCCCGGACCGGTGTCCGCGCGCGGCGGCCGGCCCGTGCTCTGCTCGAACCAGAATGCGTCCTGCGCGTTCACGCGCTGCCGGAACCACGCGTAGTTCTTTGACGCCTCGTCCGTATGGCCGAGGTCAGCGGCGGTGCGGGCGCGGAGAAGGTCCATGAGCGGCGTCTGCGAGAGCAGCGTCGTCGAAACATCGGAGCCGCCGGCGTTGACGAGCGTCTGCGCCTTCCACAGTTTCGCGGTCTCCGCGACTTCGGTGTCCGCATTCTTGACCGCGGGCAGTTCTTCGCCGCGCGCCATCGCTCGCCGGAATCGGAGCAGCGGACGCAGCTCCGCGAACGGCACGCTCTTCGTTGTTGTCGCAGCCGCGCGAATGTTGTGCAGTGTCGCCGCCGACAACAGTCGCGGATTGATGATGATCGCAACCTGTGCGCAGAACGCGAGCGCGGACAGCAACAACGCGAGCGTCGAGAGGACGCGCAGTTTGTGGCGCGTCGCGGCGCCAAACATCGCCAGGATCAGAGCTGCGATCGCAATCTCCGCGACCTGGATTCGTGCGGCGTTTTTCACGGCGTCCGGCGATGCGGGCGAAAGCGGCGCGGTCGCGACGCTCTTGGCCTTCGATCTGTCCTCCGGTGTGCGCTCAGCGAGCGTGCGGATCGATGCGATCTTCCACGTGCCCGCTTCATCTTTCATATCGAGCATCACGAGCTCGTCGACGCCCGACGGGAACGCCACTTCGAACGCCGCGCCGTTCCCGCGCGACGTGCACATCTTCCAGCTCGCGCCGCCCGGTTCGCCGGCACGCACTTCGATTTCCTGCAGCGCGTCATTGCGATCGATGGATCGGAGCGGCGCGTCGGACGCCAGTCGCTCGTAAAACGCGACCGGTCCCCGCGCCAGATAATCACTCGCCGCCTCGGCCGCCGCCTTTTCAGCAGGGGAGATCGGCTGCGGCAGAGCGCCCGCCGGAACCGCACACGCCAGAATCGCGGCCAGGACCGCGAAAGCTCTCACGATTCATGGTAACGCCATCTGGATCGCGTAGGATTCACGCATGTGGAATCTCGCCCTTCCCTGGTGGGAATTCGTCGTCCGCGGCGTCATCGTCTACGCGTTTCTGATCCTGATCCTGCGCATCACCGGTAAGCGCCAGGTCGGTCAGCTCGCGCCGTTCGATCTCGTCCTGCTGCTCGTGCTCTCCAACGCCGTCCAGAACTCGATGAACGGCGGCGACAACTCCGTCACCGGCGGCCTGATCTCCGCGACGACGCTCATCGCTGTCAACTACTCCGTCGGACTTCTCACGTTCAAGAGTAAACGGATGGAGGAGATTATCGAAGGGCGGCCGATCGTGCTGATCCACAACGGCAAACTATTCGAGGACGTGATGGCTAAGGCGCAACTCACGCATCACGAGCTGAACTCGGCGCTTCGTCAGGCCGGCTGCGACTGTGTGGCCGAGGTGCATTGCGCGATCCTCGAGAACAATGGGGCGATTACGGTGACGCAACGCGCGGGCTGAAGCTCGCGGCCACACAGAAGCAGACTACACGCGTCGCGCCGTATCCCTCAGTCGCTCCACGAGCAGCTCGCACATCGCCACCGCAAACTTGGCCAGCAACTCCGGCTGGGCGCCGAGGGCTTCCGTCAGCGACTTCTTGCTCCACGTGCGCACGGTCGCTTCTTCGCCGGCGCGCACCGACACCGAGCGCGGCGAGTCGTCGATGAACGCCACTTCGCCGAGGACGTCGCCGGGCCCGACAGTCGCGACGACGGCAGGCTTGCCGTCGCGCACGCCGATGATGTCGAGATGACCGTCTTCGACCGCGAACAGCGTCGAGTCGATCTCGCTCGCGCGGATCAGATATCCGCCCTCCGCGATCCGTTTCACTTCACCGATCTTCTCGACCTTCTGCCGCTCAGCATCCGTGAAGTAGCGGAAGAGAGGATGGTCGGATTGTTGGGGGAAAAGCCTGTTCATTTGATCTCCTGATTACACGGGTGGGGACGGGTGAAAAGCGAATGCAGAATGCAGAATTCAGAATGAAGAATTGAGAATTGAAGATTTTCTTAATTCTCAATTCTGCATTCTGCATTCTGCATTCGGGTTTTCACTTCCAAGATATCCTCCATTCGCAATTCCTCGCACCTTTTGCGAAGCACTGACTCTGCTCGACCTGAAGGCCCTTGACGTTCGTCAGCTGCGCCATCCGTTCGATCCAACCGGTCATTCTCGAGCATCCGGCGAGCTCCGAGGGGAAGTCGGCGAGGCTGATACGGGCGCTGTTGGCGGTTTGTTCGTCGATATGCAGCTTGCCGCGGTTGTACAGCGCGCTCCACATCTGCCCACCTCTCGACAGCAGCGCGGCCGGCGTCAGCACCATCGCGAAGAATCGATAGATCCCTTTGACGGCGTCGTCGGCGGCCTGGCGTCCGGCACGGCGCGCGAACTGTTCGAGCGGTTCGCCTTTCGCGCGCGCGGCTTCCTCGGTGAAGACGTTCATCATGTGCACGGGAATCGTTTCGGTCGGCAGGATCGATCCGCGGAAGCGCGTGGCGTATTCGGGCGGCAGTCTGCTGAAGACCGTTTCGCGCTGTTGCGGTGAGAGATCGGCCTCGATGAACTTCTGGAGGCTCCGGACGGGAGACCCTTTGACCGTGACGCTCTCGTCGACTGGCATTCGCCGCTCCGCGCACCCCGCCGTTTGGTTGAGATTGCGCCGAGTATAATCCAGCGCCGCGAGGCCCTGGGCCCTAGGCCCTAGGCCCTAGGAGAACTAAATCGAATTCGCCCAGCTGGTTTTCCTAGCGCCTAGGGCCTAGCGCCTAGGGCCTTCTTCGCGAACGGAGATGAACTGATGGACGATCAATCAAATGCCGCGACGGCGATCGCAGTAGCGGAATCGAGCAACGACCCCCACATCGGATCGAAGGACAAGCTCGAAGAGCTATGCGTCAACACGATCCGCTTTCTTGCCGTTGACGCCGTCGAGCGCGCGAAGTCGGGTCATCCCGGCACGCCGATGGGCATGGCCGACATGGCGTTCGTCCTCTGGACTGAGTTCCTGCATCACGATCCGAAGGAACCGCATTGGAAGAATCGCGATCGCTTCGTGCTCTCCGCCGGTCACGCGTCGATGCTTCTGTATTCGCTCTTGCATCTCACCGGCTACGAGGACATGACGCTCGATGAGCTGAAGCATTTCCGGCAATGGGGATCGAAGACCGCGGGCCATCCCGAATACGGTCACGCCACCGGGATCGAAGTCACCACCGGTCCGCTTGGACAGGGAATCGCGCATGCGGTGGGGATGAGTCTGGCATCGAAGATGATGAAGGCGCGGTTTGACAGCGCCGACGCGTTCCAGCCGATCGACCATTACATCTACGGCATCTGCTCCGACGGCGATCTCATGGAAGGCATCAGCACCGAAGCCGCCTCCATCGCCGGCCACCTCGGCCTCGGCAATCTGATTTTCTTTTACGACGACAACCACATCTCGATCGAAGGCGAGACGCGTCTCGCGTTCTCCGAGGACATCAAGAAGAAGTTCGAGGCGCTGGGGTGGCATGCGTTGAAGATCGACGGTCACGATCGCAACGCTATCCGCAAGGCGATCAAGAAATCGCAGAAGGTCACCGATCGGCCGTCGTTGATCATTGCGCGCACGGTGATCGGATTCGGGAGTCCGAAGTATCACGGCACGGCGCGCGCGCATGGTGAGCCGCTCGGTGCCGATGAGGTGAAAGCGACGAAGGCCGCGCTGGGATGGCCGGAGGAGCCGACGTTCCTCGTGCCGCCGGAGGTGCAGGCGGAGTTCACGCGCAAGACGAAGAAACTCGCGCGCGAACGCAAGAAGTGGGAGAAGGGATTCGCGGAGTGGAGCGCGCGCAATCCGCATCTGTTGACCGAGTGGAACCGTTACTGGTCGCATGCGTTGCCGCCGGGATTCGAAGACGAGCTCGTGGCGGCGGGGAAGAGTGACAAGCCGATCGCGACGCGCGCGTATTCGGGTCAGGTGATTCAAAGAATCGCGGCGATGGTGCCGTTCGTCGTCGGTGGATCAGCGGACCTCGCGCCGTCGACGTCGACGCTGATGAAGGATGGCGGCAGCCTCGAGCGTCCGAAGGGAAGCGAGGATCACGCGCCGGCGATCGACGCGTTCAAGTCGCGCAATCTGCATTTCGGAATCCGCGAGCATGCGATGGGCGCGATCGTCAACGGGCTGACGCTATACGGCTCGTTCCGCGCGTACGGCGCGACCTTCCTGATTTTTTCCGACTACATGCGCGCGTCGGTGCGCATCGCCTGTCTGATGAACATCCCGTCGATCTTCGTCTACACGCACGACTCTGTTTTCCTCGGCGAAGACGGCCCGACGCATCAGCCGATCGAGCAGTTGTGGTCGTTGCGCCTGATCCCGAACATGACGTTGTGGCGCCCCGCCGACGGCGCGGAGACGGCGATGGCGTGGGCGTGGGCGATCAAGAACAACGAAGGCCCGCAGGTGCTGGTGTTCACGCGCCAGAAACTCGACTTCATCCCGCGCGGCGAGACGTTCGACGCGCATGTGATCTGGAAGGGCGCGTATGTGCTCGACAAGTACGCCGACGGCGACATCACGTTCATCGCAACCGGATCGGAATTGCCGCTGGCGGTGAAGACGGCCGACCTGCTGCGCAATTCCGGCGTACGCGCGCGCGTCGTATCTGCGCCGGCGTTGGATTTATTCGATCGCCAGGACCAGTCGTACCAGGATTCCGTCCTCCCAAATCGGAGCAAGGTCGTCGCAATCGAAGCGGGCCGCTCATCGGGCTGGCTGAAGTACGTGAACCACGACGCCCTGATCATCGGCATCGACCGCTTCGGCGCGAGCGCGCCATACGAGCAAATCGCCGAGCATCTCGGCTTCACGCCGGAAAGAATCGCGGAGCGAGTGCGGGAGTGGATGAAGTAGCGATCGGCGCCGTTCGAGGCAATCGGACCGCTTGCCCGCCGGCCGTGATGGAGTTTCATGAACGTCCTTTGTTTCGCGTTGATCATCGCAAGCCGCCGGCAGGCGGCCGGGAGCGTAGACTTCATCGAGAAGAAGACCTTTCATCATGGACTTCCACTTCCGGTTTCACTCTTCCCGCGAAGATCTTCTCGATGCGAACCGGGTCGCGAATCGTGTCGGCTGTTTCCGCAGATCTCTGTGGATTGTGGGCGCGATGCTCGGCTTACTTTGGATGGCTGGCGCGGTCTTCGGCGGCGGGAACGGCACGTCGATCTGGCGAATCATCCTCGGCCTCGCCGGTGCGGGACTGGTC
>DASVHS010000044.1:0-25920 GCA_036382495.1 Thermoanaerobaculia bacterium
TCCAGGTCTCCAAGGACACGATCGCCGGCAAAGGCGCACGCATCACAAGCCACGTGACGCTGCCCGGCAGATTCCTGGTCTACATGCCGACCGTGAATCACATCGGCGTCTCGCGCCGCATCGAGGACGATGCCGAGCGCACACGACTCAAAGAAATCCTCGAGCGCCTCCGGCTGCAGGGCACGGGCGGCTTCATCGTACGCACGGCGGGCGAGGGTCGCGGCGAGGAGGAGTTCCGCGCCGACGTCAAATACCTCACCGATCTCTGGGAGCACATCCGCCGTCGCGCGGAAAAAGCGTCGGCACCGAGCGCGATCCATCACGACCTCGATCTCATCCTGCGCACGATCCGCGACGTTCTCTCGGCGGAGTTCAAGAGTGTCTGGGTCGATTCCGTCGACGAGTACCAGCGCATCGTCGAGTTCCTCGATCAGATCCAGCCGCAACTCGTTTCGCGCGTCCGCCTTTACCGCCGCGACGAGCCGATCTTCGACGACTTCGGGATCGAGCCCGAGATCGCGAAGGCACTGAAGTCCAAGGTGTGGCTGAAGTCGGGTGGCTACATCGTCATCAACCAGACCGAGGCGCTGGTGGCGATCGATGTGAATACGGGGAAGTACGTCGGCAAGAAGAATCTCGAAGAGACGGTGTTCCGCACGAATCTCGAAGCGGCGAAAGAGATCGTGCGCCAGATCCGGCTCCGCGATCTCGGCGGCATCATCGTCCTCGACTTCATCGACATGGAAGAGCTGCCGAACCGCGCGCAGCTGTTCGCAACTCTCGAAGAGGAGATCAAGAAGGATCGATCGAAGACGAAGATCCTGCAGATCTCCGAATTCGGCCTGATCGAGATGACGCGCAAACGCGTGCGCCAGAGTCTGGAGCGTTCGCTGACCCAGGCCTGTCCCTATTGCGGCGGCAGCGGACGCATCAAGTCGAACACGACGATCGCGCTCGAGATCTGGCGCGAGCTGATGAAGGCGCGCGACCTCCACGAAGGGCAGGACGTCATCGTGCGCGTGAATCCGGTCGTTTACGGCACGCTTCACACCGGCGACCCCATCTTCGAGGAAGTCGAGCGCAACCTCGGCATTCACCTGGTGTTCAAACCCGACGATTCCCTTCATCACGAGCAATTTGACGTGATGCGCATTTGAAACGGCATACCGTGTGCAGATTGAGCCGACCGGAGCAGTAAATGCCCGGGGAAGAGAATTTCACCAGCCTGGCTTCATTCCTGAACAGTCTTGACGCAGAGGGTGAGCAGAAGTTCGAGCTCTCGCACTCTCTCGTCATCATCTGTCCGGATTGTGGAAAAAACATCGCGTTCCGCGGTCGCTGCCCGAAGTGTGGCGGCAACAGCTGGATCCCGGCCGGTCATGCCGGCGGCATCTTTGAGCGGATCAAGGCCCAGCGGTGGCGCGAGATGATCAGCACGGAGGACGACACGCTGAGCGGCAGGCGCTCGGCGAGTGCCGCGGATGCTGAGACGGACGTTGCGGCCGCTTCGACTCCGACTGACGAAACGCCGCAGGCCTAGAAGAGCGGCGGCATGGCCGCCGTACTCAGATTACGTCTCACTGTCGCGGACGTACTCTTCGTTCATCAGGTTGCGGAACAACTGTTCCCACTCCGGTGAATTGCGCGGTGGCGTCTTGCGCATCGCGGCGATCCGCTTGCGCACGGTCTCCTCGCGTTCATCTTCCCGGCGAAGCTCGTCGGCGAGCGCGTGGGCGATGGCCTGACGGACGGCGTCGCGGTCCTTGAGGAACATCACCGCGCGCGAGCGCGACATGGCATCGACGAGTTCACGCGCGAGCCTCTCCACGCGTTCCCGCGACAACTTCACCATGTTGCCCCCTTCACGAATTTCAGTGAACCGTATCGTCCGGAGCCGGCTCCGGCTCCGGCGTTTCACCGCCGTCGTCGGTTGCCGTCTCTTCAGGTTGTTCCTTGTCGACGAGTTTCATCGCCGCGACCACTCGATCGCCCTCGTCGATGTTGATGAGCCTCACGCCCTGCGTGTTGCGTCCCATCGACCGAACGCCGCCGACCGGGAAGCGGATGATCATGCCCTGCTCGCTGATGATGAGCACCTGGTCGTCGTCGTGTACGTGAGCGATGCCGGCGACCTTGCCGTTCTTGTCGTTCGTCTTGATGTTGATGACGCCCATCGCGCCGCGGCCGGTCAAACGGTACGTCGAGACAGGTGAACGTTTGCCGAAGCCTTTTTCGGTGACGGTCAGGATGTATCCGCGTTCGTCGGCGACGAGAACCTCGTTTTCGCTGTCGACTTCGATTTCCTCCCGCCCAGGTTCCTCGCCCTCTTCGGGGCCCGGAATGACATCTTTGCCAGGGGGAAGAACATCCATTTCGACGACTTCGTCTCCGGGACGCAGCGTGATGCCTTTGACGCCTGCTGCGCCGCGGCCCATCGGGCGAACGTCCTCTTCGTTGAAGCGGATGGCGCGGCCCGAGGAGGTTCCGATGAAAATCTCGGACTGACCGTCGGACAGCGCGACGCCGTGCAGGTCATCGCCTTCGAGAATGTCGATCGCGATGATGCCGGTGTTGCGCACGTTCGAGAACGCGCTCAGCTCCGTCTTCTTGATCTTGCCGCCGCGCGTGGCCATGACGACGTACTTGCCTTCGGTGAAGTCGCGCGTTGTCAGGAGTGCGCGCACGTTCTCGCCCTGCTCGAGGTTGAGCAGATTGACGATCGCTTTTCCGCGCGCATTCGAGCCGACCTCCGGAATCGCAAAGACCTTGAGCCAGTACATGCGCCCCTTGTCCGTGAACACGAGCGTGTACGCATGCGTCGACGCGACGAACAGGTGCTCGACGATGTCCTCTTCCTTCGTCTGCATGCCGATGCGGCCCTTGCCGCCGCGGCGCTGCGCGCGATACATCGACAGCGGCGAGCGCTTGATGTAGCCCGTCCGGGACACGGTGATGACCATGTCCTCGTCGGCGATCATGTCCTCGATCGAGATTTCGTTCGTGTCGGCGATGATCTCGGTGCGCCGTGGGTCGTTGAAATTCTCTTTGATGTCGCGCAATTCGCCGGCGATGATCTCGAGCACCAGATGCTCGGAACCGAGGATTTCGCGGAGGCGGCGCATGGTCTCGACGAGGTCGTTGTATTCGGCGACGATCTTCTCGCGCTCCAGACCGGTGAGTTGCTGCAGCCGCATCGCCAGGATCGCCTGTGCCTGGAGGTCGCTGAACTGCCAGCGCTCGATGAGGCCGGCCTTCGCTTCCTGCGGGCCGCGGCTGGCGCGAATGAACGTGATCAGCTCGTCGAGCACGTCGAGAGCTTTGACCAGGCCCTCGACGATGTGCGCGCGGTCTTCCGCTTTGCGCAACTCGAAGCGCGTGCGGCGGACGACGATCTCTTTCCGGTGCTCGATGAAGTGCCGGATGATCGTCGGGACGTTCATCACCTCCGGCTTGTTGTTGACGATCGCCAGGAAGATGATCCCGAACGTCGTCTGCATCTGCGTCGCGCTGTAGAGATTGTTCAGCACGATCTCAGGGATCTCGCCCCTCTTCAATTCGATGACGATGCGGATCCCCTCGCGATTCGACTCATCGCGCAGGTCGGAAATGCCGTCGAGGCGTTTGTCGCGAACGAGCTCGGCGATCTTCTCGATCAGCCGGGCCTTGTTCGTCATGTAGGGAATCTCGGTGACGACGATCTGCTGCTTGTCGCCCTTCTTCGTCGTCTCGATTCCCGCGCGTGCGCGAACCTGCACGATGCCGCGGCCGGTCTCGTATGCCGCGCGGATTCCGTTGAGACCGTGAATGAAGCCGCCGGTCGGAAAATCGGGACCGGGGAGAACGGTCATGACTTCCTTCCACGTCGCCTTCGGGTTTTCGATCATCATCAGACACGCGTCGATGACTTCGCCGAGGTTGTGGGGAGGGATGTTGGTGGCCATGCCGACGGCGATGCCGGACGAGCCGTTGACGAGAAGGTTCGGATACTTCGCCGGAAGGACCGAGGGCTCGGACAGTGAGCCGTCGTAGTTCGGGACGAAGTCGACGGTCTCCTTGTCGATATCGTCGCGCAGCAACTCCTCAGCGAGCTTCGTAAGGCGCACCTCGGTGTATCGCATCGCGGCGGCGTTGTCGCCGTCGAGCGAGCCGAAGTTGCCCTGGCCGTCGACGAGCTCGTAGCGCATCGAGAAGTCCTGGGCCATGCGCACGACCGTGTCGTAGATCGCGCTGTCGCCGTGCGGATGGAACTTGCCCATCACGTCGCCGACGATGCGCGCTGACTTCTTGTAGGCCTTGCCCGAAGTGTTGCCCTGCTCGTACATGCCGTAGAGGATCCGGCGATGCACGGGTTTGAGTCCGTCGCGGACATCGGGGAGCGCGCGGCCGATGATGACCGACATCGCATAGTCGAGATACGACTTGCGCATCTCGTCTTCGATGTTGACGGGAATCTGCTGGTCGCTGCCAGTGGTGTAATCGAAATCAGCCATTCGTTCTCATCGTCATCCTGAGCGCCCCTTCGACTCGCTTCGCTCGCTCAGGGCAAGCTCCGAGCGCGAGGGATCTGGGTGGTGCGCGATGGCTCGTTCCACCGCCCAGATCCTTCGCCGTCTTCGCGGCTCCAGGATGACACCTGGTTCAGATATCCAAATTTTTCACATTCAGGGCGTTGTCCTGAATGAACTCACGGCGCGGATCGACCTGATCGCCCATGAGGATCGTGAAGATGCTGTCGGCGGCGACGCCGTCCTGGATCGTGACCTTCAGCAAGCGCCGCGTCTGCGGGTTCATCGTGGTCTCCCACAACTGGTCCGGGTTCATTTCGCCGAGACCTTTGTAACGCTGGATGGAGAGTCCCTTCTCGGCGAGCTTGAAAACCTCGTCGAGCAGTTCGTCGATCGTCCTGTACGTCTGGAGATCGTCGCCGTGCTTGACGGTGTACGGGGGCAGACCAAATGCCGCAAGGTGGTCGTACGCCTTCGCCGTCTGCCGGAACTCGTAGCTGGAGAGCAATTCGTTGTTGATCACCGCGCGTTTGCCGGTGCCGTTGCCGCCGACGTTGAACTGGATCATCGGCGTCTCGGTGACTTCATCCGTCATCTGACGCACGTGCTCGAATCCCGCTGCGGCAAGCGCGGCCTCGAGTGCGTTCATGCGATCGGGATCGGCGAGCGCGGTGCGGTCCGAGAATCCGGACGCGAACAGCGCGTCGACTGCACCGCGCGGAACGCCCGATGACTGCAGCTTCCTGGCGTGATTGCGATACTCATCCATGCGCTGCAGCATGTTCGTCAGTGCTTCGCCACGGATCGCCAGACCGCCGTTCGGCGTGATCTCCACCGACTCGGCGATACGGTTCAGGAGGAAACGCGACTTCTCGGCTTCGTCCTTGATGTACGTGTCCTTCTTGCCTTGCGTGACTTTGAACAGCGGCGGTTGTGCGATGAACAGATGGCCGCGCTGAATGATGTCCTGCATGTGCCGATAGAAGAACGTGAGAATGAGCGTGCGGATGTGCGAACCGTCGACGTCGGCGTCGGTCATGATGATGATCTTGTGATAGCGGACCTTCGCCGCGTCGAAGTCGCCCGCGCCGATGCCGGTGCCGAGGGCGGTGATCATCAGGCGGATTTCGTCGGACGAGAGCATCTTGTCGAGACGCGCCTTCTCGACGTTCAGGATTTTGCCTTTGAGTGGCAGCACAGCCTGGAACCGGCGATCGCGGCCCTGCTTCGCGCTGCCGCCAGCCGAATCGCCTTCGACGAAGAAGATCTCGGCCCACTTCGGATCGCGCTCCTGGCAGTCGGCGAGCTTGCCGGGCAGAGAGCTCGAATCGAGCGCGCCTTTTCGCCGCGTCAGCTCACGTGCTTTGCGCGCGGCCTCACGGGCGCGAGCGGCGTCGATGATTTTATCGACGACACGTCTCGCCTCTTTCGGATTTTCCTCGAAGTATTCGCCGAGGCGTTCGTTGAGGAGTTGTTCGACCCAGGTTTTGACGTGCGACGAGACGAGCTTCTCTTTCGTCTGCGACGAGAATTTCGGGTCGCGGATCTTGACGGATATCACGGCGGTCAGACCTTCGCGGATGTCGTCGCCCTCGAGTGAGAGCTTCGCCTTTTCCAGGACGCCCTGGCTCGCCGCGTACTTCGTGACCGTGCGCGTCATCGCCGCCTTGAAGCCGACGAGGTGCGTGCCGCCGTCCGTGTTCTTGATCGTGTTCGTGAACGTGTAGATGTTCTCGGCGTAGCCGTCGTTCCACTGCATCGCGATTTCCACGGCCTCGCCGTCGATTTCCTCGCGGATGAAGATCGGCTCGTCGTGCAGCAGAGTCTTGTTCTTGTTCAGGTCCTTGACGAAGGAGACGATGCCGCCTTCGTATCGGAACTCGTGGTGCTTCTCGGTCTCGGTGCGCTGGTCGCGGATCTCGATGTGCACGCCGGGGTTGAGGAACGCGAGCTCGCGGAGACGCTGCGAAAGCGTCTCGTAATTCATTACGGCGACCGAAAAAATCTCGCTGTCGGCTTTGAACGTGACTTTCGTTCCGCGCTTCGTGGTCTTCTCGCCCTTTTCGATGTTGGCGACTGGAACACCACGCTCGTAGCGTTGACGCCACACGAATCCGTCGCGGTGAATCTCCAGCTCGAGCCACTCGGAGAGAAAATTGACGACCGAAACACCGACGCCGTGCAGACCGCCGGAGACCTTGTACGAGTTGTTGTCGAACTTTCCGCCGGCGTGCAGCTCGGTCATGATGACCTCCGCCGCGGAACGGTTTTCTTCCTTGTGTAGATCGACCGGAATGCCGCGGCCGTTGTCTTCGACGGTGACGGAATTGTCGGGATGGATCGCCACGCTCACTCGATCGGCGTAACCAGCGAGGGCTTCGTCGATCGCGTTGTCGACGACTTCGTAGACCATGTGGTGGAGGCCGGCGATGTCATCGGTGTCGCCGATGTACATGCCCGGGCGCTTGCGCACCGCGTCGAGTCCTTTGAGGACCTTGATGTCTTCTGCTGTGTAGTTGTCTGCTGCCATCCGGCTCGCTTTCCAGGGGCTAAAATTGAGGCGATTTCTGCGGGTGAGAGGGCGCCATCACGGCGGCCGAAAATCGCGGATCTTGCACCGTCGAATCTAACGCAAAATTGTACCTCATTATTGCTTTTTTACGCGAAATCTCTGGAGGTAGTAACCCTCCCGTTTTCAATGCTTAAGCGCCGGTGCGGTCCAGCCTCCAGCGCCTGCAGAAACGCCTCCTTCGCGGACGTCGCAAAAACCTGCGTCGACGACGGCAATTTCGTCAGCAAACGCTGCAGGATTTCGAGGTCCAGCTCGGCATCGATGTCATCGAGCAGAAAGAGCGGCGGCTCGTCGAAACGGCGCCGGAAAATCTCCAGTTTGGCAAACTTCAGGAACAACACGATCGTCTTCAACTCGCCACCTGACAGCACCTCGCTGGCCGGCCGGCCGTCGACGAGAAAATCGAGCACGTCGCGTTGCGGGCCGGACAGCGACATGCGCGCTCGCAACTCTTCCTTTCGACTGCGCGGATCAGGAACGCTCGGCTTGTACGACAACTCGACGCCGTTGACGTGGTAGCCGTGCGAGCCGATCACGCTCCGCAACGTTTCCGCAATCTCACGCGTGTATGCAGCGCGCGAAGCCTGCACGGCCGAACCGACGGCGACGAATTCTTCGTCCCACGCGTCGAGCGACGTCGTCGACTGCTGCTGCAACAGCGCGTTCCGTTGCTTGAGCACGCGCGTGAATCGCGACAGCTCCTCGAGGTACGCCGCGTCGATGCTGGCGATGCCCCGATCGAGGAAGCGCCGCTTTTCTTCGGGTGCACCACGAATGATCTCGAGCCGCGCCGACGAATACGCAAACACGGTCAGCGCGCGCAGATACACCGGCAGTGTCACGCGCTCACCGTTGATCATCAGCACGCGCCGCTTCGACTCCGCGGCCTCGAACCCCACCGACGTCGTGCGAGTCACTCCGTCGCGAGCGACCTTGCCCGCCACAAACACATTCGCTGCATCGAAATGAAAGAGGCTCGACACGCGCGTCGTCCGAAATGATTTCGTCGTAGCGACGAAGTAGATCGCCTCGATCAGGTTCGTCTTTCCCTGGCCGTTGGGGCCGACGATGATGTTGGCCACCGGATGAAAATCGACAGCCGGCGATGCGAGGTTGCGGAAGTTTTCGGTCTGGAGGGACTCGAGAATCATTTCAGAGCGCAGTGCGCAGAGGCGCTCTGCGCACTAGGCTAGTCGCATCGGCATCACGACGTACAGGTAATCGTACGGCAGATCGTCGGCGGTGTTGGCCGGACGTCCGATGCACTGACTGTTCTCGTCCTTGAGGTCGAGCGACACACTCGGCGTGTCGACAGCGCTTAGAAAATCGGTGACGTACGCGGCGTTCAGTCCGACATGGAACGGATTGCCGGCGTAGTCGATGGGAACGGTCTCGCGGGCATCACCGAGCTCGGGATTCGTCGACGACACGGTCAGCTTGCCTGGCGCGAAATCGAAGCGAACGGCGCGCGTCCTCTCGTTTGCGACGAGCGAGATGCGGCGGATCGTCGACAAGAGGCGCTCGCGATCGACCATCACATGCCGGTCGTTGTCGCGCGAAATGACTTCCATGTAGTTCGGGAAGTTGACGTCGATCATGCGCGCCATCAGCCGCCGATCGCCGGCGTCGAAGAAAAGCTGGTTTTCGGACACGCCGAACTTCACCGTTCCGTCTTCACCGCTTTCGAGACGGAGAATCTCGTCGAGGGCTTTTCGCGGAATCAGGATCGTAAGGTCGCCGCCTTTGCGGCCCTTGCCGTTGCCGCCTTTGGGAAAGTTGATCAGCGCCATGCGATGACCGTCGGTCGCGACCATCTCCATCTTCGCCGACTGCACTTTGAGCAGCGCGCCATTGAGCTGGAAGCGCGTCTCTTCGTGCGTGATCGCGAACTTCACTTTCCCGACCATCGTCTTGAGCTCGTCGAGCGAGATCGAATACGCATCCGCCACATTCACCGTCGGCAACGTCGGGTAATCCTCGGCCGGCAGACCCAGGAGACGGAACTTCGCTGTGCCCGACTCGATGAGCATCGAGTTGTTGTCCTGGAGACTCATGTGGATGTCGTCGTCGGGCAGCGAGCGAACAACGTCGAAGAGACGCTTCGCTTCGATGGTGACGCCTCCCGGCGTCGTCACGCGCGCGGCGGTGGAGGAAAGAATGGTGACGTCGAGATCGGTCGCTGCAATCTGGAGTCTGTCGTCCGCGGCTTTGAGGAGAACGTTAGAGAGGATCGGGATCGTCGATCGTTTTTCGACGACGCCCTGGCACAGCTGCAGTTCTTTCTGAAGATCTGCTTTGGCTACGGTCAGCTCCATCGTTCTTCCTTCAAAGAGTCTTTCTTACTTAGTAGTGTTGGTAGTAGGTCCGTGCGGAAAAACTCTGGACTCGTTGCAAAGCTTTCGAAAGTATAGCAACTCTACACCACATGAACCTGCGAGTTTTTCTGAGGAAAAGCGAAGGAGAACGGATGAGTTTTCCTCAGTCAACCGGTTGTCCGGAATCGGGATTCGATTCTTCCACAGCTTTTCATGGTGTTGTTCCGCAGGCTGAAATCACCGGAATTGTTTTCCGAGCATTTCGAGCGTGCGCTCGAGATCGCTGTCATCCGCTTTCAACTGTTCGATCTTGTCGACCGAGTACATCACGGTCGAATGATGCTTGTCGTTGAAGAGACGTCCGATCTCCGGATACGAGAGGTCCGTGAGGTCCTTGCACAAGTACATCGCGACCTGCCGCGGGAACGCGATCGTGCGCGCGTTCGACTTCGATTTCAGGTCCACGACTTTCAATCCGTAGTGGGCGGCGACGACTTTCATGATGTCCTGCGGCGTGATCGGCCTGTTGTCTTTCGACAGGAGATCCTTGAGCGCCTCGCGAGCGAGATCGATCGTGATGCGGTTGCCGGTGAGCGATGCGAACGCCGCCACGCGATTCAAGTGTCCTTCGAGCTCGCGGATGTTCGAGCGCACACGTTCGGCGATGAACAACGCCACTTCTTGAGGCAGGTCGTAACGCTTCTCTTCCGCCTTCTTGCGGAGGATCGCAACTTTCGTTTCGAGATCGGGTGGCTGGATGTCTGCGATCAGTCCCCATTCGAATCGCGAGCGCAATCGCTCCTCGAGTGTCGGGATGTCTTTCGGCGGCGCATCCGATGTGAACACGATCTGTTTCTGCGCTTCGTAGAGTGCGTTGAATGTATGGAAGAACTCTTCCTGCGTGCGTTCCTTGCCGGCCAGGAACTGGATGTCGTCGAGCAGCAATGCGTCGACGGTGCGATAGCGATCGCGAAATGACTGCATCCGGTCGTAGCGAATCGATGCGATCAGTTCGGTCACGAAAGAATCGGCCGACATGTACGCGACGCGCATGGATGGCCTGGCCTCGCGGATCTGATGACCGATCGCCTGGATCAGATGCGTTTTGCCGAGGCCGGCGCCGCCGTAGATGAAGAGGGGGTTGAAGGAGGCGCTGGGATTATCGGCGATCGACTTCGACGCCGACCACGCCAACTCGTTCGATTTGCCGACGACAAAGGTCTGGAACCGATATCGGGGGTTGAAGACGGCCGCCGGAATTTCATCTCGGGGTGGTGCGGCTGGGGCCGGTACGTCATCGAGCGCGGTGTCGGGATCGACGACGAAGTGGACTTGGATGCGCTCAGGTGAGATTTCACCGAGAATGCTGCGGATTTGCGGCCCGTAGCGTTCGCGGATCTCGTCGATGAAGCGCTGCGAGGGAACGCTGACGTCCACCGTCTCGCCTTTTTGTGCGAGGAAGCGTGTCGGGGCGAACCACTGGACATAGTCCGCCCTTTCAATACTTTGCTCCAGGCGGGTGAGGACTTGCTTCCACATATTCATGCGGGCAGGACGAGGTATCTTATTGAAAATCCACAGCTTTTCCACAGTTGTGGAAATTCTTCTCGTGGAAAAGGGGAGGGATCGTAGCACGAGAATGTGCCGCGTGCCAGACCAGAAGGACGATGATCGTCGTGAGTGGAATAACGACCATTTGCGTGCCGTTTGGCCCGTCGCTATACTCACCGCTTTCTTTTCAAAAGGTTAGAACATGAAGCGTACTTTTCAGCCAAACAACCAGCGCCGGAAGAAGACTCACGGATTCCTCGTCCGTATGCGGACGAAGGATGGACAGGCGGTACTTTCGCGCCGTCGCCGTAAGGGTCGCAAGCGCCTCGCGGTCTAACTGCGACGCGACCAGGGCGCCGGTGGAACGTGTGACGAGCACCGGTGGCCGGTCGGAGGCGCTTCCCAGGAAGGCCAGACTGGCGAAGCGCCGTGAGTTCCTCCATGTGTACGAGACCGGCCGAAAACTTTTCTCGCGCTACTCCGTTCTCTTCTTCACCGCGAATGTCCTCGACTGTTCGCGGATCGGAATCACGACGACGAAGAAAATCGGCAGGGCCCACGTCAGGAACAAACTGAAGCGATGGACGCGCGAGGTGTATCGCCGCGAGCGGCAGCCGCTGCTGTTCGACGAGCGTCCCGTCGACGTCGTCGTGAACGTCAAGCCGAATGCCGCGACCGCAAAATTCGATGATTACCGCGTCGATCTCAGCCGCGCGCTCGCGCGCGTCGCTGAACAGAGCCGGGGATGATGACCCAATGCGCGCGGCGATTCTGCTCTTGCTGCGGTTTTACAAGCGATTCATCTCGCCGATCCTGCCACCGATGTGTCGCTTCGAGCCAACGTGCTCGATGTATATGATGCAGGCCATCGAGAAGTACGGTCTTCTCCGCGGCGGCTGGATGGGCGTCCGGCGACTGTCGCGATGTCACGTCTTCAATCCGGGAGGTTGGGACCCGGTTCCCTGAAATGGAAAAACGAATCTTCGCAGCGATTGTGATTTCAGTCGCGTTTCTCTGGATCTGGGCCGCACTCGCGCCTCGGATTTTTCCCGAGCTCGCAAAACCGAAACCGGTGGCCTCCACGACGACGACGAAACCGGCGACAACAACGCCGGTCACGTCTTCTTCGCCTGCGCAACAGACAGCGACGTACACACCGAAGACTTCCGCTGCACCGCCTGCCGCACCGGTGATTCCGATCGCCGAGTCGTCCGTGATCATGACGACCGTGGACCGGCCGGACTATGTCGCCGTGTTCTCGAACCGCGGCGCGCAGCTCGTCTCGTTCAAGCTTCGAAGTTACAAGGACAAGAAGAAGCAGCCGGTTGAGCTCGTGAAGGACCGTCCCGCAACGCGAGCTGATTTTCCGTTCGCGATCGAGGCACAGAACGGCGCGATCGGAGCAAGACTCAACACGTCGCTCTACGCCGTCAACGTCGTCCGCGACGAGCGCGAGGCCGTACGCTCGATCGAGTATCGATTCGCCGGCGACGGCGTGTCGGCGAAGAAGACGTTCACGTTCGACCAGCCCTACCTGTTCGACTTCAACATCGTGGTCGCTCCGCCCATCCCGTACCGCACGATCATCGGTCCCGGCATCCGCGTCCTCGGTCCCGACGAGCGCGACAACCGCATCATCATCACCGGCAACGGCGTTGTGCAGCGCGACGGAAGCCTCGACGTTCTGCCTCGTGAAAAGGGCGACCGGCTCCGGATCTACGGCCCGGTCGACTTCGTCGGCATCGAAGACAACTACTTCCTTTCCGTGTTGCGTCCGAAGAAAGCCGACGGCGCGGTGCTGCGACGCATCGACGTCCAGGCCGGCAACGAGATCCGCAAGGAGCTTTACGCGGGCGTGAACGCAGCACCAGACGGCGTCATCGCCGGCAACGCGTTCTTCGGTCCGAAGGAAACGAAGCTGCTCGACCGCTACGGACTCGCGTCGACGTTGCAGTTCGGCACGTTCGGCATCATCGCCCGCTTCCTTCTCGGCGTCCTCGTCTGGATCAATCAGTCGACCCACAACTATGGCTGGGCGATCATCGTCCTCACCATCCTCATCAAGGTCGTTCTCTATCCGCTGCAGCACAAGAGCATCGTCTCGATGAAGAAGATGCAGAAGGTGCAGCCGAAGATGGAAGCGATCAAGAACCGCTTCAAGAAGGCGCGCAGCGATCCCGAACAGCGCAACAAGATGAATGCGGAGATGATGAAGCTCTATCAGCAGGAGGGCATCAACCCGATGAGCGGTTGTATCCCCATCCTGCTGCAGTTGCCGATTCTGTGGGGTTTCTACGGTCTTCTCTCGAAGGCCATCGAGTTGCGCGGCGCGCCGTTCATGGGCTGGATCACCGATCTTTCCGACAAGGATCCGTTCTATGTCACGCCGATCCTCATGACCATCACGATGTTCATTCAGACGTGGATCACGCCGGCGACGGGCGATCCATCGCAGCGGCGGATGTTCCTCATCATGCCGCTCGTCTTCGGATTCATATTCAAGGACATGCCCAGTGGACTCGTTCTGTACTGGCTCGTGCAGAACATCTTGACGATCGTGCAGCAGATGATCATGAATAAGTGGTGGAAAGATCATCCGAAGGAACTGCAGACTGCGTGATGTGAGGCTTCATGGCCCAGCGTTTTGAAGGTCGCAACATCGATGAGGCGCTGACCAGCGCCGCCAGCGCGCTCGGCGTCGAGCGCTATCGTTTGCTTTACCACGTCGTCCTCGAGAAGCGCGGCTTCCTGGGCGGCATGAAGCGCGTCATCATCGAAGCGGAAGTGAATGACCAGGCGTCCGACGCGCCGCCGCCGCAAGCGAGCGTCAGCGCCCCATCGGCTCCGCCCGCTCGTCGCGAACGCGCCGGCACCGGCGGCGGTGGTGGCGGTCGTGGCCGCGAGGGTGGAGGGGGTGGGCGGGGGCGCGGTGATCGTGGCGGACGCGGAGGGCGGCAGCGCGACGATCAACGGCGCTCGCGTCCGCGCGATGCTGACGATGAGCCACAGTTCGTGATCGAAGAGGCGCCCGCGCAGGGTCCGGAATCAGAAGCCGGCGCTGCGGTCCGCCAGTGGTGCGAAGAGGCGCTGCGACTGGGCGGGTTCGAAGTCGAGCTCCGCACATCCGAAAACGAAACGCAGATCCACGTGAAGCTGTACGGACGCGACACGCGGCGCATGCTCGAACGCCAGGGCGAGTTGCTCGACGCGCTGCAGGTCCTCGCGAACAAGGCGCTCGTCGGCAGGAAAGTCGAAAAAGACGTCGAGCTCGATTGCTCCGCGTTCAAGGAGCGGCGCGTCGAAGAGCTCGGCGTGCGTGCGCGTGAGACCGCGGAGCGCGTTCGTCGCGACGGTCGCGAGCAGCTGCTGCCGGCGATGAGTCCGATCGAGCGGCGCATCATTCACCTCGCGCTGCAGGACGACGCCCAGGTCACGACCGAGTCGCGCGGCGACGGGTTTTTCAAACGCGTCGCGATCAAGTTGCGCGAGCCCGGTCAATCAACCTCTGAGTCGTGAGCGCGGTCGAGACGATCGTCGCCCCGGCGACGCCGGTCGGGCGCAGTGCGCTGGCGATCGTGCGCATCGACGGGCCGCGCAGCGTCGCGATCCTCTCTTCTCTCATCGATTCGACGCCGGCTGAACGCATTGCCACACATACGGCAATCCATCATAACGGCAGCGTGATCGACGACTGTGTGGTCATCCGCTATATCGCTCCGCGCTCATTCACCGGCAACGACCTCGTCGAAGTCACGCTGCACGGCAACCCGCTCATCGTGCAGCAGATGATCAGCGCGTGCATCGATCTCGGCGCGCGACTGGCCGAGCCGGGTGAATTCACCGAACGCGCGGTGCTGAACGGCAAGCTCGATCTCGTGCAAGCGGAGTCGATCGCTGACCTCATCAACGCGCGCACCGCGCTCCAGGCGAAGTTGTCATTGCACAACGTCGGAGGATTGTTGAGCCGCACGGCGACCGAGATTCGGGACTCGCTGCTGCACGTCATCTCGCGACTCGAAGCAGCGCTCGACTTTGCCGAAGAGGGCTACGAGTTCATCAAGCGTGACGAGGCGCGCCATCGCATCTCCCGCGCACTCGACGATCTCGAATCAATCGCCGCGACATTCCGCCGCGGCCGCGCCACTCGCTCGGGCATCAGCGCCGTGATCCTCGGCAAACCGAACGCCGGCAAGTCGACGCTGCTCAACCGGCTCGTCGGATCCGATCGCGCGATCGTCACTCCGGTCCCCGGAACGACGCGCGACATCGTGCGCGAGACGATCGAGATCGGCGGACTGCCGGTGACGCTCGCGGACACTGCCGGTTTGCGTGACAGCGGCGACGCTGTCGAATCGATTGGAGTCGGCCGCGCACGCGACGCCGCTCGATCCGCGGATCTCGTGCTGTATCTCGTCGATGCGACGGCCGGTATCGACGATGCCGATCGCACGGAGATCGCAAAGCTGTCGCAGCAGGTTGTGTTCACGATCTACACGAAGCGCGACATCGCGGCGCCTCCCGCGGGCGAGATCGCGATCAGCGCCACATCGGGTGAAGGGATCGGCGATCTGCTCGCTCGGCTCGATCTGCTCGTCCGGGAACGGTTCGCGGCGCCGGAAGAGTCGCCCACGATCGTCAACGAGCGACAACTCGCGGCGGTGATCGAGAGTGCCGCTTCGCTCCAGCGCGCACTCGACAGCGTCAACGCCGGCGCGAACGAGGAGTTCGTCGTGGTCGATCTGCACGCCGCTGCGATGGCGCTACGCGGCCTGACCGGCGGCATTTCGCGCGACGATGTGCTCGCCGAGATCTTCTCAAAATTTTGTATCGGTAAATGACGTTCCACGTGGAACTGTGAGTCTTCAGTTCGACGTCATCGTCATCGGCGGCGGCCATGCCGGAGCGGAAGCGGCGCGCGTTTGCGCACGCGGCGGACTTCGCGTGGCGATGGTCACGATGATTCGCAACGCGATCGGACGCATGTCGTGCAACCCGGCGATCGGCGGACTCGCGAAAGGCAACCTCGTCAAAGAAATCGACGCCCTCGGCGGCCTGATGGGCGAGGCAACCGATCGCGCGGGCATCCAGTTCAAAGTGCTCAATCGATCGAAGGGCCCGGCGGTCCAGGGACCACGCGCACAGTGCGACCGCGACTTGTACGCGGCAGCAGTGCAGCAGATTCTCGACGCCGAACCGAACCTCACAATCATTGAGGGTTCAGTGAAATCAGTGGAGGAGAGGCTCCCTCGCCTGTCCGTCTCGATGACCGACGGCGCCGAGCTCTCCGCTCGCGCGGTCGTGATCACCACCGGTACGTTTCTTCGTGCCCTGATGCACTCCGGCGAAGTGAAAACTGTCGGCGGCCGCTTCGGTGAGCCCGCTGCGGAAACGCTGTCCGACTCCTTACGCCGGTTCGGTTTGCGTCTCGGCCGCCTCAAGACCGGTACGCCGCCGCGCGTCGCCAGGGATTCGGTCGATTTCACAAAGCTCGAGGAAGCTCCCGGCGACGAGAATCCGCGTCCGTTCTCGATCCTCACTGACCGGCTCGAGCTCCCGCAGGTGGTCTGTCATCTGACGTATACGAGCGCGCCGGCGCATGACCTGATTCGCGCCAATCTCCACCGCGCCCCGATGTACTCGGGTCAGATCACCGCGACGGGCCCTCGCTATTGCCCGTCGATCGAAGACAAAGTCGTTCGATTCGCCGACAAGGAGCGTCATCAGATCTTCGTCGAGCCGGAAGGCCTGAATCATCCATGGCTGTATCTCAATGGAATCTCGACGTCGCTGCCTCCGGATGTCCAGGACGGCGTGGTCCACTTCATGCCCGGGTTCGAGACCGCCGTGATCGCGCGTTATGGCTACGCGGTCGAGTACGACTTCGTGAATCCCGAGCAGCTCGTGCCGACTCTGCAGGTTCGCGACGTCGAAGGACTGTTTCTGGCCGGCCAGATCAATGGCACATCCGGATATGAGGAGGCGGCGGCGCAAGGTCTTCTGGCCGGGATGAATGCACTTCAGTTCGTCCGCGGACAGGAGCCGGTCGTTCTTCGTCGCGATCAGGCCTACGCGGGAGTGATGATCGACGACCTCGTGACGTTGGGTACGGAAGAGCCGTACCGGATGTTCACGT
Source organism: Thermoanaerobaculia bacterium (assembly GCA_036382495.1). Lineage (GTDB taxonomy): Bacteria > Acidobacteriota > Thermoanaerobaculia > Gp7-AA8 > Gp7-AA8 > DASVHS01. Next base: position 17,077 of record DASVHS010000044.1, read on the forward strand.
CCCGCGCCGAGCACCGCCTGCTCCTCGGCTGCGACTCGGTCTACGAGCGACTGACGCCCATTGCGGCGAGTCTGGGAATCCTCGACGACGAGCGGAAGCGTCGCGTCGACGCTCGCGTGGGCCGCATGCGAAAAGCGACCGTCCTCGCCGAAGCGACCCTGCTCAACCCTGATCGCGAGACCCAGGCGTGGTGCAGCATCAATTCACAGACGACGGTCGCGCGACTCATGCAACGCGCGGATTTCGACCTGGCCGGTTTCGTGGCCTCGGCTCCGCTGCCGGAGGTTGTCGCGGCGTTCACGTCGCTGTCCGGCGAGGAGCGTGACGACGTTGTGAGCGCGCTGCGTTACTCGGGATACATCGATCGCCAGCGGCGCGAGGCCGAAAAGGCGTCTCACGATGAGGAGGTGGCGATCCCGCAGACGATGGCGTACTCGCTTCCCGGCCTTTCACGCGAGGTCGTTGAGAAACTCTCCCGGCTCCAGCCACGTTCCCTCGGGCAGGCGAGCCGCATCCCCGGTATGACGCCGGCGGCGATTTCGATCCTCCGGATGCACCTGCGACACAAGAAGAATGAAGCGCGATCCGCGGCTGGAGCTGTATAAGCGCCTTCTCCTGAGCTGGAACGAGAAGATCAATCTGATCGGGCCGGAGGCGCGCGCAAATCTCGACGATCACATCGACGAGGCGCTTGCTGCCGCCGACCTGCTGAAGCCTGCCGGCGAAGTTCTCGACTTCGGTTCGGGTGGCGGACTGCCGGCGATTCCGATGGCGATCGTCTCGCCCGGCGCACGATTTCACCTGGTTGAAGCGGATCAGAAGAAGTGGGCGTTTCTCAAGCACGTCATCCGCGAATGTGCATTGAACGCCTCAGTTTACGGTGATAGATTGGCGCGCGTTCTCGAGCGGTTCCCTCCTGATCTCCGTTTTTCCCTTGTCGTCTCTCGTGCGGTCGGCAAGGCGGAGGAGTGGGTCCCGTCATTGGAGACGCATCTCGTCGATGACGCTCGCGTCGCCCTTTTCCAGTCGGTTCCGGAAGCACCGCGGATCCCCGGTTTCGAAGCCGGGGAAGCCATGCCGTTGCCACGCGGCACCGCGAACTGGCTCGTTCCGATGACGTTCCACGTGAAACACTGATGGGTCGAATCGTCTCTCTCGCGAATCAGAAGGGTGGTGTCGGCAAGACGACCACCGCGATCAACCTCGCTGCCTCCCTGGCAGCTTGCGAGCGCAGAGTGCTGCTTGTCGACCTCGACCCTCAGGCCAATGCGACCTCAGGCGTAGGAGTTTCCAAGAACAACCGTAATTCGATGTATCCCGTCATGGTCGACGGAATGGATATCTCCCAAATCATTCAAGATACTGGACTTCCTGGATTTCGCCTTGCACCGTCGTCCGTCGATCTCGTTGCGGCTGAGGTGGAGTTGAGCGACGCGATCGGGCGCGAGTTCCATCTGCAGCGAGCTCTTCAGCCCATCATCAATGATTACGACTACATCCTCATCGACTCGCCGCCGTCTCTCGGACTCCTGACGGTCAACGGTCTCACCGCCGCGAACTCGGTCCTCGTGCCCATGCAGTGTGAATACTTCGCGATTGAAGGAGTTGCGCAACTCCTGAACACCATCGAGCGCGTCCGTGACTTCCTGAATCCAGCGCTGGAGATCGAAGGCATCGCATTGACGATGTTCGACGAGCGCGTGAACCTGGCTCGCCAGGTCGCAGAGGAAGTTCGAAACCACTTCGGCGACAAGGTCTATCGAACCGTCATCCCGCGCAACGTCCGCCTCGGCGAAGCGCCGTCTTTCGGGAAACCGATTATTCTCTATGACATCCGCTCGCGCGGCAGCGAGGCCTACATCAACCTCGCCAAAGAATTCATCGGGCGCGCGGAGCACGTTCCGGCATGACCATGCAGAAAAAAGTTCTCGGCCGCGGTTTGGGCGCGTTGATTCCGGCGAGGAACATCGATGCCGCGCCGCCCGTCACCGACGGGTTGATGCAGCTCTCGCTCGATCGCATCGCTCCGAATCCTTATCAGCCGCGCAAGACATTCAACGAAGCCTCGATCGACGAGCTCGCGCGCAGTGTTCGCGAGCATGGAATCGTGCAGCCACTCGTCGTCACGCGCGCCGGCGATCGCTACGAACTGATCGCGGGCGAGCGGAGATTTCGCGCCGCGCAGAAGGCCGGACTGTCGACCGTTCCCGTCATCGTCAAGGAGCTGGCGCAGCAGGGCGACGCTCTGCAGATCGCGCTCATTGAGAACATCCAGCGCGAGGACCTCAACCCGATGGAAGAGGCGGCCGCTTACCACCAGCTGCACCAGGAGTTCGGACTCACGCAGGAAGAGATCTCGCGCCGCGTCGGCAAGGAGCGCTCGACGATCGCGAACTTTCTCCGGCTGCTGAAACTGCCGGAAGCCGTGAAGAAGCTCCTCGCGTCGGGTCATCTGTCGATGGGTCACGCGCGTGCGTTGCTCGCGCTCGACTCGGCGAAGAAGCAGGAACATCTCGCCGACCGCGTCGTGAAGCGCGGTCTGAGCGTCCGCCAGACGGAGTTGATGGCTTCGGAGGGCTCTCCGAGGCCAGCCGCGAAGCAGGAAAAAGAAAAGGATGTGTTCACGCGGGACGCCGAAGAACGGCTGGCGCGGACTCTGCGGACGAAAGTCGATATCGATCGAAAGCGGCGTGGCGGGGTGATTCACATCCGCTTCGCCAGTGAAGATGACCTCATTCGCATTTATGATGACCTGACCGGGAGACGACGATGAAAGGCAAGGCCAGTGGTGAGCTGAACGGATTCCTCGATCGAGGCGCCTCATTCAAGGGCGAGATGGAGTTCGAAGACACGATGCGGATCGACGGCAAGTTCAACGGCAAGATCATGTCGAAGAACGAGCTGATCGTCGGCGAGAGCGCACATATCGAGGGCGACGTCCACGTCGGCCGGATCGCCATCAGCGGCACCGTCATGGGAAAAATTGTCGCCACCCAGCGCGTCGAGATTCATCGGACCGGCAAGGTGTACAGCGACATCGACACCCCGGCCCTCGTGATCGAAGAGGGCGCGATTTTTCAGGGCAATTGCTCGATGGGCGAGCGCGACCGCAAGGGCAACGTCACGAACATCGCCGCAAAAGCTTGAAAACAGATGGCGGATCGATCCGCGCTCCGCGATCATAGCCATCCTCTCAGTCGCGCCGCGATCACGATCGCTTCAGGCACCGTGAACTCATCTTCACGCCCAAGGGCGTCTTCCCACTGCAGGTCCCACGAGGCCGCCTTCTTTTCGTCCGCAGACGCCGAGGTGAAATTCAACTCGCAGACGTCGCCGATGTAGCGCTCGGCGTCCCGCACCGGCAGACCGAATGTCCGGCAGACCAGCGGACGCGAGTCGTAGATCATGCAATCGCCTTTATCGGAGAGATTCGGACACGCGACCGAAGCAGTCCGATCGAAAAACTCCTGCTTCTCGACCGGCGAGCATTCGCGGAGATTCGGATGCGCGCTCGCGGCGATGATGTCGATGGCGCGGCGGATGATCTTCTTCCTGCGCGCGGGGTGAAGTTTCTCGAGACCCTCTGCGATGACGGGCACGTCGCCCGATCCAATCTCGAAAAGGCCGTAGCAGCAGAGTGAACAGCCGCGTCCGCATTCAAGGTTCTGCGGTTGCGACCCGGCGACCGTTCGGAAGAACTCGTCGGCGCGGTCGAGAATCCGTTTGTAGTTGTCGTCGGCCACTGCTCATCTTGAAACCGGGCAGGTGACAACCTTCTTTCCCTGTGGTAAAAAACCGCCGCCACGGGATGGCGCGTCACGCTCCGGTCCCTCGCGCCGCAGCGAGTCCCATGGGTCGCCTTTCCTCGACGAAAAACATATGCAGATCAAGCTGGCTCCTGATCTATCTCTGCTCGCGATCATCGCGATCTTCATCGTCAATTACCTGATTGTGCGGAAGTTCTTCTTCCAGCCGATCAGTCAGATCATCGAAGAGCGCGAGACCGAGAGTCGCACCGCGGAGAAACTGTACGAAGAGGCGATGTCGCGGTTCAACGACGCGACCGCGAAGATGGAAACGCAGCTTCACATCGCCAAGCGCGAAGCCGCGTCCGTTCGCGACCGCTTTCGCTCCGAAGCCGGAACGCATCGCAATCAGGTGCTGGAGCGAACCCAGGGCGAGGCCAGGAAAGTCGTCGCTGAGGCCGAGAAGAAGCTCACGACGGACGTGAACGTTGCCCGCGAAAAGATCGCGCGCGAATCCGAGTCCCTTGCCCGTCTTGCCGCCGAACGAATCCTGGGGAGGGCAGTGTGATTCGCCGCCTTGCGCTCGCCGTCATCCTGCTGCTCGTCGCGGCGTACGCGTTCGCCCAATCAAACCAGTCGGACGCCGTTGCGCACGGGAGCGAGAAGGCAGCGCACGAAGTCGCCCATCCGAACGAAGATCATGGAGAGCACGGCGAAGCGCCCAAGACGTACTTTGGAATCCCGGGCTGGATCCTCAAGATCCTGAACATGATCGTGTTCCTCGCGGTCCTCGGTTACTTCCTGCGCGGGCCGGTGACGACGGCGCTTGCGCAGCGTCACGAACAGATTCTGCGCGACGCGGCCGAAGCGCGCGAACGCAGGACAAAAGCCGATCAGATGGCTGCCGATATTCAAGCGCGGCTGACGCAGATCGAGCAGGAAGTTCGATCGATCCGAGAACGCGCGGAAGCGGATGGCCAGCGCCAGCGACAGGAGTTGACGGCGGCGGCCGAAGTCGAAGCGGCAAAAATCCTCCAGTCCGCCCGCAACGAAGTGGACAACAGACTCAAGAGCGCGCGTCATGAGTTGACCGAATTCGCCGGCCAGCTCGCGACCGAGAGAGCCGTGGCAATCCTGAAGGAAACGATCACGGACGCGGATCAGAAGAAGTTGTTCGAAGAGAGTCTGCGCGAAGTCGGTGAGGCGAAGGCATGATCCGGCGATTTGCAAGGCCGTACGCGCGCGCGGTCATCGACGTTGCTGAGTCGCCGCAGCGGGCGAACACAATCCGCGCCGAGCTCGATCGCTTCGAACAGGCTCGTCGCGGGTCCGCCGAGTTGCAGGAAGTCTTTGCGAATCCGGGCATCGATATGGCCGCGAAGTTCAATATCGCGCATGCGATCGCCAGCAAGCTGGGACTGTCCGACCTGACCGGCAAGGTGCTCGAAGTGCTCATCCGCAATCATCGGATCAACGCTCTGGCGTCAGTCGTCGATGCGCTGGCGACGATGATCAACGACCAGTTGAACGTGGTCATCGCGGACGTGCGCAGCGCGCACAAGTTGAGCGAGCAGGAGATCGCGCAGCTTCGAAAGACGCTGGAGCAGAAGTTCGGGAAGCGAGTCGAGGTGCGCGTGGAGACCGATCCGTCGCTGCTGGGCGGCTTCGTCGCCAAAGTCGGCAGCGAGATCTTCGATGCCTCGGTCGCCGGAAAGATCCATAAATTTCGCGAACAATTACAGTAGCCATCAACGGAGAACAGAATGGCTGTCGATATTAAAGCAGAAGAAATCACAGAGATTATTCGTCAGCAATTATCGGGAATCGGCCGAGGGGTCGACGTCTCGGAAGTGGGCACGGTCACGACGGTCGGCGACGGCATCGCCCGCGTCTACGGGCTCGACCGCGTCATGGCCGGCGAGCTCGTCCAGTTCCCTCACAACATCGCCGGGCTGGCGCTCAATCTCGAAGAGGACAACGTCGGCGTCGTTCTTCTCGGTGAAGCGTCGATGATCAAGGAAGGCGACGAGGTCAAGCGCACGGGCATCATCATGTCGGTGCCCGTCGGCAATGAGCTCATCGGCCGCGTCGTGAATCCGCTCGGCGTCCCTGTCGACGGCAAAGGTCCGATCAACACGACCGAGCGCAATCCGATCGAGCGCATCGCGCCGGGCGTCGTCGACCGCAGCCCGGTCAAGCAGCCGCTGCAGACCGGACTCAAAGCCATCGACGCCATGATTCCAATCGGCCGAGGACAGCGTGAGCTGATTATCGGTGACAGGCAGACGGGAAAGACCGCGATCGCGATCGACACGATCATCAATCAGAAGGGGAAGGACGTCGTCTGCATCTACGTCGCCATCGGTCAGAAGAAGTCGACCGTCGCGCAGGTCGTCCGCACCCTCGAAGAGCGCGGCGCGATGGAGTACACGATCATCGTGTCCGCGTCCGCGTCGGAGGCAGCGCCGCTGCAGTACCTCGCGCCGTACGCCGGCGCGGCCATGGGCGAATACTTCCTCTACAACGGCAAACATGCCCTCTGCATTTACGATGACCTGTCAAAACATGCGCAGGCGTATCGCGAGATCTCGCTGCTTCTCCGCCGTCCGCCCGGCCGGGAGGCGTATCCCGGCGACGTCTTCTATCTCCACTCGCGACTCCTGGAGCGCGCCGCAAAGATGTCGGACGAAAAAGGCGGCGGCTCACTAACCGCGCTGCCCATCATCGAGACGCAGGCCGGCGACGTCTCCTCGTACATCCCGACGAACGTCATCTCCATCACCGACGGACAGATCTTCCTCGAGACCGATCTGTTCCACTCCGGTGTTCGTCCCGCCGTCAACGTCGGCATCTCGGTTTCGCGCGTCGGCGGTTCGGCGCAGATCCGCGCGATGCGCTCGGTGTCGGGCACGCTGCGACTCGACCTCGCGCAGTACCGTGAGCTCGCCGCGTTCGCGCAGTTCGGATCCGACCTCGACAAAGTCACCCAGAACCAGCTCAATCGTGGCCGTCGTCTCGTCGAGATCCTGAAGCAGGGTCAGTACTCGCCGATGCGCATCGGACTTCAGACCGTCTCGATCTTCGCCGGCACGACCGGGTTTCTCGACAACCTCGCCGTCGACGCCGTGCGTCCGTTCGAGGCCGCGCTGCATCAGGCGATGGTCGACGAGCACTCCGATCTCATCGAAAAACTGGAGAAGGCCACGAAATTCGACGAAGCGCTTTCGGGTGAGCTGAAGAAGGCGATCACCGATTTCAAGAACGGTTACGTGAAGGACAACGCGAACGTCCTGGCAACGTAAGACATGCCCAGCACGATCGACATCCGCCGCCGCATCCGCAGCGTGAAGAACACGCAGCAGATCACCAAGGCCATGAAGATGGTGGCCGCGGCGAAGCTGCGCCGCGCCCAGGAGCGCATCTACGCCGCACGTCCGTATTCGGGCGGGCTGATGGAAGTGCTGCAGTCGGTGGTTAGCCGTGTCGACCCCGCCAAGCATCCGCTGCTTGCGCCGCGCGAAGACGAGAAGAACGTGCTGATCGTCGTCGTCACCGGCGACAAAGGTCTGGCCGGCGCGTTCAACGCCAACGTCCTCAAGGCTTCGATGAACCTCGTGCGCGAGAAGCAGGGGAAGAACGTCGAGCTTCTTCCGATCGGCCGCAAAGCCAACGACTTCTTCAAACGACGGTCGATCCCGATCCGGCCGCAGGCATCGCACGTCATGCAGGCCCTGTCGCTCGACACCGCCAAAGTGATCGCCGACTCAATCGTCACCGGATACCTCAACGGAGAGATCGACGCCGTCTACGTCGTCTTCAACGAGTTCCGTTCGATCATGTCGCAGATCGTTCGCGTCGAGAAGCTGCTGCCGATCGAGGCCGTTGAGAAGAAGGACGAACCGAAGCGGGAGAACGAAGTCGAGTTCCTCTTCGAGCCCGGTCCGGAGCAGATCCTGTCCGAGCTGCTGCCGAAACACATCGAGTTTCAGCTCTACCGCATCCTCCTCGAGTCTGCCGCGGCCGAACAGGGCGCACGCATGACGGCGATGGAGGCGGCAACCAGGAATGCGTCGGACATGATCGACGCGCTGACGCTCAACTACAACCGCATCCGTCAGGCCGCCATCACGAAGGAGATCATCGAGATCGTGAGCGGCGCTTCCGCCCAGAGATAATCAACGGAGAACAGATGGCAGAACAGAAAACCGCAGCTCAACACAAAGTCGGCAAGGTGATCCAGATCATCGGACCGGCGCTCGATATCGAGTTCGACGAGGGCTACCTTCCGGCGATCTACAACGCGATCCGCATCGTCGACAACGGCGAGTTCGGCAAGGTGCCGATCGACGTCGTCGCCGAAGTCGCCAATCACATCGGCGAAAGCCAGGTGCGCTGCATCGCCATGAAGCCGACTGACGGAATGGTGCGCGGCATGAAGGCCACCGACACCGGCGGACCGATCACGGTGCCCGTCGGCCGCCAGACTCTCGGCCGCATCCTCAACGTTCTCGGCGAACCGGTCGACAACAAAGGTCCCGTCAACTCGAAGGAACACTGGTCGATCCATCGTGATCCGCCGCGGTTCGACGAGCAGTCGACGAACATCGAGATTTTCGAGACCGGCATCAAAGTCATCGACCTGCTCGAGCCGTACACGAAGGGCGGCAAGACCGGCCTGTTCGGCGGCGCGGGTGTCGGCAAGACGGTTCTCATTCAGGAACTGATCAACAACGTCGCCAAGGAGCACGGCGGCTTCTCGGTATTCGCGGGCGTCGGCGAACGCACGCGCGAAGGCAACGACCTCTGGCTCGAGTTCGCGGAATCGGGAGTCATCGTTCCGGGCGATCCTTCGAAATCGAAGGCGGCACTCATCTATGGACAGATGACCGAGCCGCCCGGCGCGCGCCTTCGCGTCGGACTGACCGGACTCACCGTCGCCGAATACTTCCGCGACGTCGAGAAGCAGGACGTGCTGCTGTTCATCGACAACATCTTCCGTTTCACGCAGGCCGGCTCCGAAGTTTCAGCGCTTCTCGGACGCATGCCGTCCGCGGTCGGATATCAGCCGAACCTGGCGACGGAGATGGGCGAGCTGCAG
>DASVHS010000045.1:0-2047 GCA_036382495.1 Thermoanaerobaculia bacterium
CCAGACGCGCCGGCGGCGCACCGATGCGGAGATCTTCGCGAAGTTCCCGCTGCAGATCGTGCCCACGTATCCGGGCGACGAAGCGCTCATGAGCGGCGCACTCTTCCGGATCCTCCGCCCTCACCTCAATTCGGTCGAGCGAAAACTCGGCGATATCATCAACAGGTGAACGGCTGGCGGCGTCAGGTTCTCGCGCGTCGTGTGATCTGGCGACAGGCGCTTCGCATAGCCGTGCTGAACACGCCGATCTGGATGGAGCCGTTCGTCATCGGCTTCTCGTCTCTGTTTTTCCTGCTATGGGGTCCCGGGCGGCGCGGCGTCATGCACAATCTTCTCGCGATCAAGCCGGGATCGTGGCCGGTCGTCAACTTTTTTCGCACGTATCGCGTGTTCTGGAACTTCGCGTGGTCGATCACTGACGCCGGACGCTTTCGCGAAACCGGAACGATGCCTGACTGGGAAATCGCCGGCATCGAAGACTTCGATCGACTCCAGGCGTACGAAGGCGGCGGCGTCATCCTCACAGCCCACATGGGCTCCTACGACCTCGGCGCACACGTTTTCGCCGCCACCTCGCGGCGGCCGATCGTCATGGTTCGTGCGCCGGAGGTCGATCCGCAGACACGCGCATTCGAGGAGTCGTTGCACGCCCAGTCGCGTAGTGACGCGCTGCGTGTCGACTTCAACACGAATGCAAGCGAGCTCGCACTGGAGCTTCTTCACGCGATCCAGAACGGTGACCTCGTGGCCATCCAGGGCGATCGCGTTACGCCCGGCATCGCCACGATTCCGGCGACACTGTTCGGCAAGCCCGCTCGCCTCCCGGCCGGACCGTTCGCGCTGGCGATGGCGGCGCGTGTTCCAGTGTTCCCGATCTTCATTGTGCGCGCCGGAAGGCGCCGCTATCGCCTCATCACGTGTGCGCCGATCTACGTCGAGCGTCGCAGCCGGCTTCGCGATGATGACCTTCGCGCCGCGGCGGAACAGTGGGCAAAGCTGCTGGAGGAAGTGATTGAACGCCGGTGGTACCAGTGGTTCGCGTTCGAGCCGTACGCCGGCGAGGCAGCGGTGTGAACGTCGTTCGCGATCGCGCAGACGCTCGCTGGCTCCCCTCGCGCTTCGACTTCGCGCTGTTCCGGCTGTTTGCTTACTTTCGACTGAAAACCATCAGGCCCGAAGAGACGCCAGGCCTCGTTCTCTCGATCGAACGCCATCAGAGCGCGACCGAGAATTACCTGATCACGATCTGCGTATGCGTTGTGATGGCCGCGTTCATCGCGTCGATCATCGCCACGACTTTGCCGCTGGGCGCTGCATGCCTGATCGCCTTGCCCATGACCGGAATTCTGATCAGCGCTGAGATCGTATTCATGGGAGCGGCGATCACGCCTCTCCTGCGAAAGGTGACCGGGATGAGCGGCGCCGCCAGCATCGCCGTGAACTCCATGGTCATGAGCGCAATCGCGATCACGGCGGCGGCCCTGCTTGCGGTGGGCTCGTCGCCCCTGCGACACATCGGGACCGCGTACCTTCTGCTCCTCGCTGCGAATGCCGTCGCGTCCGTGGTTGTTTTCCTGATGCAGCGTCGAATTGCCGATCTGGAACGCCGCTACGGAGTCGAATCCTGAGACGCTTCATCATCGCGGCATTGATCATTGCTCCGCTCATCGCGATCGTTCTCGCGAAGTGGTCCTGGCTGGGGGCGCTCGGCGTGCTCGCGCTTTCTCACGCACTCGTGCTCTATCCGACGCTTCGGCCGAACGTCCAGTGGCTCGGGCCCGTCGTCACTCGATTCGCTTCGAACGAAAAAGAAGTGTGGCTTACGGTTGACGACGGCCCCACCGATGACACGACGACGATACTCGATCTGTTCGACACGCACGCGGTCAAGGCGACGTTCTTCGTTAAAGGCGTGCTCGCCGAAAAACGTCCGGAGATGATCCGGGACATGCTGCGACGCGGTCACACCGTCGCGAACCACTCCTACTCGCATCCAAGCGGGACATTCTGGTGTCTGCCGCCTTCGCGGATCGCCGAACAGATCGAA
>DASVHS010000046.1:0-8464 GCA_036382495.1 Thermoanaerobaculia bacterium
CGGTTTCGGAGATCTCGCCGGCGCAGTCGGCGATGCTCGCCGGAATGATCCGCAGTCCGAACAACTACTCGCCGTTCAACAACCCGGACAAGGCCATCTCGCGCAGAAGCACGGTCCTCGACCTGATGGTCAGAAACAAGAAGATCGATCAGGCGACGTACGAGAAGGCCAGGGTCGAGCCGCTGCCGCAGAAACCGTTCCGCGAGAAGAGCGGGCTGGGATCGATTCCGTTCTACGTCGACCGCGTGCTGCAGGAGATGGCGCACGACTACGGCATCCAGGATGTGAAAGGGCGCGGGCTGGCGATCTACACCGCGATCGATCTCAATGCCCAGAACCTGGCCACGCAGACGCTCGACGCCAGTCTTCGCGGGCTGGAGAAGAGCCGGCCGAACCTGCGTCGCAGCGACACTCCGCTGCAGGGCGTGATCATTCACGTCGACGTGCCGAGCGGCGAGATCCGCGCGCTCGTCGGCGGCCGCAACTACGATCAGAGCCAGTTCAACCGCGCGCTGCAGTCGAAGCGACAGGTTGGATCGCTGTTCAAGCCGTTCGTCTATCTCACAGCGTTCGAACCGAGTCTCTCGAACCAGAACATCACGCCGGCGACGCTCGTCAGCGATACGCGTCTGCCGCCGATGAAGCAGTATCGCAACTGGTCGCCGCGCAACTACGAAGACTCGTACCACGGGACAGTCACCGTGCGGGAGGCACTCGAGCAGTCGATGAACTCGGCGTCGGTGCGCATCGGTCTCGCGGTCGGGATCGAGCCGATCCTGAAAACCGCGAAGACGCTCGGCGTGCAGACGGAGCTCGACGGCAGCAATCCCTCGATCCTCCTCGGCGCCGCCGATCTGCCGCCGATCGAGATGGCCGACGCGTATTCGACGATCGCGCGCGAAGGCTCGCGCATGCCGCTGCACACGGTGCGATTCGTCACGGACGATCGTGGCGTGCTGTTGTCGGCGCCCGATGACATCAAAGCCGTGCAGGTTTTTCCGGCGCGCGACGTCTACATCCTCATCAATGTGATGCGCGGCGTCCTCGATCGCGGCACCGCGGCCGCGGCTCGGAGGATGGGATTCAAGAACGCGGCGGCGGGAAAAACCGGGACGACCAATGACAAGCGCGACGCGTGGTTCATCGGCTTCACGCCGCAGACGCTTGCGCTGGCGTGGGTCGGATTCGACGACAACTCGCCGACGGGTCTGTCGGGCGGCGAAGCGGCCGTGCCGATGTGGACGAAATACATGATGTCCGTCGCCGGGACGCAAAAAGATGCGGACTTCGGAGTGCCCGCCGGAATCTCATTCGCGCAAGTCGACGAGACGAGCGGCGGGCTCTTCACGCCGATGTGTCCGCGCAGCAGCGCAGTCAACGAGGCGTTCAAGAGCGGGACCGAGCCGACGATGCCATGTCCGTTGCACAGCCCGCAGGCGCCGGCGATGCCAGTCGTGGATCAGTTCGGAAATCCAATCGCGCTCGACACCGTCGGCATCGCATCTCCCGAGGGACAGCCGGCAGGGACAGCGACGACCGGAACGCAGCCGCCACTCGGTTGTGGTGTGTTCCGCACGGAGACGGCGCCGCCGCCTCCGGCACGTACCGATACGCAACCGGCGGCACCGCCGCCCGACACATCTTCAGAGCCACCGCCGTCGACCAACACGTCTCCGCCACCAACGACGACGACGACGTAGCCCCCTCAATGACATGAGGGGCTAACGCCTTACTGCGCGTCGTTTCGGTCCGGCCGGAACGAACTCGTACGTGAAGCCTTCCTTCAACGTGCCCGTCGTGCCGTCAGGATTCGAGACAGCGACATTCGCGTTGCCGGCGATGTTCGGCGCGATGGTCGCAGTGAGTGTCGTCCCCGAAACGAACGTCACGTTCTGCGCCGGGACTCCGCCGACCGACACCGTCGCGCCGTTCGTAAATCCCAGGCCGCTGATGATGATCGATGTTCCCGGGACGCCGACCGCGGGGGCGACACTGCTGACGATCGGCGACAGCATCGAGTTTTGTGAGACGGTGATCGTCACGTTACCGAAGTCATCGGCGAAATAATTCGTCACGAACATTCTGATGGTCTGTCCGGCCGCGAGTGTCAGCGTCTGAGTCGAACTGGTGCTTGCGCAATCGCTGGTCGTGCTCGGCCGTGAAATGCACATCGCGCTGTTCGTGAACGTGTCACATCCTTCGCTCGTGTATCCGACGAGAACGGCCGAGACATCCGAGCCGCAGAGCGAGAACTGATAGTCGCCGGCCGTCTGCGGCGTGAACGTCAGCCACGTCGACGTCTGGGTCACGAAGGGATAGCAGCTCGTCGTGCTCGGGCGAGGATCGGTTGGTTCCTTCGTGGCAAGGTCGGTGTCGAACGTGACGCTGTAGGGGAACGGTCCGGCGCTCGGAATGTCGCTCGGCGTCGCGCAAGTATCCGCGGGATCGACGACGTCGACCTCAACGGTCGCCTCTCCGATTCCGCCGCTCGGATCGACCGCGGAAAGGCCGACGGGAAAGCGGCCGGTGCGATCGAATCGATGCGTGACGGCCACGCCGTTTTGCGCGGGAACCGATGACCACGAGTCGGGGAAGTTCCACGCCGCTGCGATGATCGTGTCATCGAAGTCGTTCGTGAAGCCGTTGAACGAAACCGACGCACCCTTCATCACCACGACGTTGTGGCCGGCCGGCGTCGAGATGACCACGCCGGGCGGCTGATTCGTTTGATCGGTGATCTTGAGCTCCCACACGCCGCGGCCATGCGTTGCGGCGCGGAGGATCGAGCCGTCGGCCGTCGGGTCGACGTCGTAAACCGATACCGCGGGCATTCCGGTTCCGAATCGGTCCCACGTCGCGCCGCTGTCGATCGATCGATACACGCCGACATCGGTGCCGGCGTAAATCGTGTTCGGGTCCGTCGGATCGAAGCGAACCGTCTGCGCAGAAAACGACGGCAGGCCGGTCGCGCGCGCCTGCCACGTCGTGCCGCCGTCGCTCGTCACATAGACGGACGGCCCGCTCGTTCCGGCGAGCGCGGCGAACGCGTGCTGCGTGTCGCGCGGATCGATATCGATCTTGAGGATCGTGCGTCCGGGCGGCAGATTGCTCGTGACGTCGGTCCACAGCAAGCCGCCGTTCGTCGTGCGGTAGATCTTCCGCCGCGGCGAGGCGGTCGCGACCATGATGACTCTCGGATCCTTCTTCGCGATCGCGATCACGCGGATGTAGGCATCGGTGGGCCACGTCGCATCGCCGGTCAGCCTGGTCGGCAGCGGAACCCATCCATCGCCTTCTGTCGTCGACTTCCACACGCGATACGACGCTGTGTAAATCGTCGACGGGGTTTGCGGATCGATCTCGATGCTGGAGTAGAACGGTGTGAGCTCGTCTTTCTCGTACGGCGGTGTCCGTTCAACGACGCGATACAGCGAGCCGGCGGTCACCGTCCGCAACACCACACCGTTCTGAACCGTGCCGAACGCGATCGACGGCGCGGTCGGGACCACGGCGCAAGCGAATCCGTCCCCGCCGGAGAAACTGCTCCACGATGTGCCGCCGGCATCGCTGCGATAAATCGTCCCGTTGTCCTGCTGTCCGCCGTAGACGCGGTTGTGATTCACGGGATCGTTTGCGATGTCGTAGAACTGTCGCGTGACGAGTCCCTTGTTGTGATCGAGCGCGGCCATTGTCAGATCGGCCGACGACCACACTCCGCCGTCGTTGGCGATCCACAGCACATTCTGCGAGTCGTAACGCAGATCATGAACGTCGACGTGGGCGTTGTTGAGCACGCGAGTCCACGTTGCGCCGCCGTCCGTCGTCCGCACGTAGATCACACCACCGGCGACGACCGTGTTCGGGTCCGCCGGCGACACGACGAGCGTGTTGCCGTACCACGCCTGTGTGCTCAGGTATGTGTTGAGCGAGTTCTGACTCAGGTTGCCGAGGTTCGTTTCGACCCACGTCGCGGCGCCGTCGGTCGATTTGTAGATGTGCGAGATCTCGCGGCCGCTGTCGCTGTCGAAGATCGATGTGGCAACGTAGAGCATCTGCGGCGCCGACGGCGCGATCGCGATCGACATGCGGTTGACGCGCACGCTCTTCGTCGACGTGGGCAAGCCCGCGGATGAAGGTGTCCAGGTCGCGCCGCTGTCCGTCGACTTCATCACGGACGGCGTTTCGAATCGGAAATCGGGCGCGCACGTCGTCGTCGATCGCACGCACCAGAGCCGGCGATCCCACGTCGTCGCATAAAGCGTTTTGACATCCGTCGGATCGCGGACGAGATCCGTGACATCGCCGTATCCGGCCACGCCCATCGATGTCGAATTGATCACCGTTTTCCACGGACCGTTCTGGCCGGTCTTCGATCGCAGAAGTCCCGCGTTCGTCGCCGCGAGGAGGTCCTGCGCATCCGTTGCGTTGACGAGGATGCGATAGAACTCGGTTGCGGCGACCGCCGCCGGCAGCTGCCAGCTCTCGCCGCCGTCGTTCGACATCAACAGTCCGATGCCGGGGATGAAATCGCCGGCGTAACCGCCTTCGCCGGTGCCGAGGTAGACGGTGTTGGGATCGGAAGGAGCGTAAGCGAGGGAGCCGACTGAGAGGTTCGGGATGTCGTCCGTCAACGCCTTCCAGGTCGCACCGCCGTCGGTCGACTTCCATGCACCGCCGCCCGCCGCGCCGACAATCACCGTCCCGGCCGCAGTCGGATGCAGCGCCAATGCGGTCGCGCGGCCGGCGCCATTCGTCGGACCGATCGACTGCCATGTGCTGCCGCCGATCGACAACGGGCTGAATCGCCGGCTGTCGAGCGCCTGCTTCGTCTGTCGCGTCAGTTTCAGCATCACATTCGGATCGATACGGCCGAAGTCGCCGTGACGCTCGAGGTATTCGTGAATGCGCTGGTCGGGACAACCTTCATCCGTCTCTTCCCGTTCGGGCGCACTCTGGGCGTGCCCGAGAACCGGGCAGAGGGAGAGCAGGGCGAGCGCAGCAAAGGTGCGAATGGACATGGCGTGACCGGCACAGCCGGAACCGGTTATTTTACCTGTCCGGACGCGGATCGCCGAGACGCGGATTGGTGACGAAGCTCACGTCGGTCAGGGATTTAAGAAAAGCGACCAGATCGCCCTTTTCTTCCGCCGAGAGGCCAAGCCGGCGCGCCTCCGAGTAGCGGTCGATGACGGCCTCGAGCGTGGCGAGACTGCCGTCGTGCATATACGGTGCGGTCAACGCGATGTTACGGAGCGTCGGGACGCGGAACTCACCAGTTGTGACGCCATTGCTGGCGAGGCGAGGACGTGCGTTCCTGCTGCCCGCATACCGGACGTCACCCGAGAAATTGAACCCGCGATGGCATCCGGAGCATCCCGCCCGTGGGGAGTAAAAAAGGTTCATGCCGCGCCACGCTTCGGGGGACAGCGCGCGCTCATCACCACCATAAACAAGCTGGTCGTAGGGCGAATGGCCGGAGATCAGCTCGCGCTCGAATGAGGCAAGAGCTTTCGCGATGTTGCGCAAGCTCACGGGATGCCGTTCGCCCGGGAACGCAGCGCGGAATCGGGAAACGCACGCCGGATCGGATTCAAGTCGCGAGACGATCTCGCGTTGGTGATTCCTCACGCCGAGCTCGATCGGATGTTCGTTGAGCATCGGCACGAGCGCCTGCTGCTCGAGCGTGCGAACACTCGTTCCGGTCCACGTGTACGTTGCGTTGTAGGCGGCGTTCGTCAGCGTCATCGCATTGCGCGTGTGCTGCTGGCCCGTCGAACCGATTGCCCGCGGGCGTCCGTCGGTGAACGCGAGCTTCTGCTGATGGCAGTCAGCGCAGGACTGCGTTCCGTTGTACGACAGCCGGCGGTCGTAGAACAGTTGCCGGCCGAGCTGGAACTTCGCTTCGGTCTGGACATTCGCTCCCGCGATCGGAGGCGGGAAACCGGGCGGCAGATCGCCTCCGGAGAGCAGCGGCATGGCCACCGCGCTCCCGATCAAGGCAATCGCGATGAGTCGTTTCACCACGAGCGGAATGACGATGCCGACGCAACGGACGTCGTCTGTCCGGCGATGGTCTCGCGCTGCTCGACCCACTTTGCGAATTCATCGAGCTTCTGCGCGTCGAGTCCGCCCGCATTCGCGCGGCGATCGGCGATCCAGCTCTTCATCGACGCCATCAGCGCGTCCGCTTTCGGCCGGTCGCCGGCGAACAACGTTGCATACGCCTTCTTCACTTCATCCAGCTGATTGAGTCCAAGCATCGCCTCGGCTCGATATTCGATGGCCGGTGAGAATCCCGGCTCGAGCTCGAGCGCCTGGTTGTATGCGGCGAGCGACTCGGTGTACTTGCCGAGTTTGCGCAGCGTGAATCCGAGCTCGCTGTACGCCTGGTAAAGGTTCGCATCGTTGTGCGTGGCGCGGTCGAAATCCGCCGCCGCGTTCTCCAACCCCTTCGTGATTTTCTCTTTCATCTGCGCCGCCTTCTGAGGGTCGGTCGATGCCTTCATTTCGTCGTGCATCTTCGTCAGCTTCTCAAGACGCTTTTCGCCGCTGTTGTAATAGTCGACAGCCTGGTCATGAGGACTGCGGTTATTCATCGACGGCGACGGCATCGAGCCGGAACCGGAGGCGAGGAGCGCAGGGGCAATGGAAAGAACAAACACTGTGGTCAGGACACGTTTCATGAACCCTCCTTGGTTGATCGAAAGACTGTGGACCGGGAGACCTGTGACTGAGGTGGACGTTTATCCAGCAATTTGCAAGCGAATTGTCAGGATGGCAATCGCGAACTTGTGCCGGTTCTGCTTTTAGAGGATGGTACCGCGATGGCGGCCACATCCTCAGACGAGCGACGCACCGCCGCCATCGCCATCCTCCTCGGCGCCGCGCTGTTTCTGACAGCGGTGTTGACCTGGCAGGCCGTCGTGGCCGGCACATACCATCGCTCCGCGGCGCAGAGTGCCATCCGCGACTTCGCCGCGATCGCCAGCGATGAGCTGATCCGTCGCGCGTCGGCCGATGTCGAAGGGTACGGTTTCGCGCCCATGCGTCAGGCCATCGCGACGCGATTGAGCCGCGGTGAGCCGATGCCGGCGCTCGATCAGCTTCGCGGCGGAGTGGATCCGCGCCTCGACTACTCGCTGCCGCTCGTCCATCAGTTGTTCATGCTCGACGCGAATACGCACACGGTGACGCCGCCTCTTTCCGCGCCACTCGAAGCGTGGATGCTTGCGCATTTCATCCCGATCGCGCGCGAACGGCGGGCGAACGGTGATCCGCAATCGATGCGCGTCGACGTGGGAGGGACTGAGGTTCTGATCGCGTACGGCATTCTGCAGATCGAATCCGGCCGCATCTTCGGATTCACCGTCAACGACGACGCCCTCGGGCCGTTTCTGCAGCGTGAGTTTTCGCGTCATTCGATTTTCCCGCCGTCAGCAGGGCGGGGACGGATGACGAACAAGGACATCTTCGTCGCGGTATCGATGCACGGGCGAGCGTTGTTCCGATCGCCCGGCTCGTTCGATCCCGAATTCGGTCTGACGAGGACGCTCGGCGCCGATTACGGCGACGTCTTTCGTGGCGCAGTCGTGCAATGTTCGATCGTTCGCAGCGCCGCACCCGCGCTCGTGATCGGCGGCGTGCCGGAGTCGCGGATGCCGGTGTACATCGCCGTGCTGCTGACGACGATCGGCCTCGTCGTCGCCGCCGCGTACCTGCTTCGACGCGAGCGTCAGCTGGCCCGGATGCGCAGCGACTTCATCTCCGGCGTCTCGCACGAACTGCGGACGCCGCTCACGCAGATCCGGATGTTTGCGGAGACTCTGCTGCTCGATCGCGTGAGAACCGAGGAGGAGGGAAGGCGATCGCTGGAGATCATCGATCAGGAGGCGCGACGGCTTTCGCATCTCGTCGACAACGTCCTCTTGTTCTCGCGCGGTGAGCGCGGCGCGCTGGAGCTCCTCGTCAGCGAACAGGACGCGACGAACGTCATCCATCAGACGATCGAGCAGTTCATGCCGATGGCCGCGTCGCGGAACGTCGAGATCAGCGCGGCAGTGCCGGCGGAGTTGCGCGTGCACGTCGATGCGGATGCGTGGAAGCAGGTGCTGCTCAACCTTCTCGAGAACGCGGTGAAGTACGGACCGGCTGGACAGACCGTGCGCGTCGCGGCGTCGGCGAATGACGGCGTGTTTCGCATGGAAGTCGACGATGAGGGTCCGGGTGTTCCGTCCGACGAGCGCGACGAGATCTGGAAAAACTTCGTGCGCCTGGAACGCGATCGCGGGACGCACAACGCGGGGACGGGAATCGGTCTCGCGGTCGTGCGCGAGATCGTCTCGCTGCATGGCGGCCGCTGCTGGGTCGAAGACGGGCCCGGTCGCGGTGCGCGATTTGTCGTGGAAGTGCCGCGATGAAACGGGTTCTCGTCGTCGAGGACAACGTCGAGCTGGCGTTCGGTCTG
>DASVHS010000047.1:0-7298 GCA_036382495.1 Thermoanaerobaculia bacterium
TATGGCTGAGCGCTGGAAATCGATCAGGAAATTCAAAGACATCCGGTACGAGCGCACGAGCGACGGCGTCGCGAAGATCACGATCAATCGTCCCGAAGTGCGCAACGCGTTTCGCCCGCAGACCGTCGCGGAGATGAAGGAAGCGTTCGATCTTGCGCGCGACGACGGGGAAGTGGGCGTCGTCATCCTCACCGGTGAGGGTCCGGATGCGTTCTGCTCCGGCGGCGATCAGCGCGTTCGAGGCAAGGGCGGCTACGTCGACGCGAAAGGCGTTCCGCGCCTGAACATTCTCGACGTGCAGAAACAGATTCGCAGTATGCCGAAGCCGGTCGTAGCGATGGTCGCGGGTTACGCGATCGGCGGTGGACACGTCCTGCACGTCGTCTGCGACCTGACCATCGCCGCGGACAACGCGCGCTTCGGCCAGACCGGTCCTCGCGTCGGCTCGTTCGACGGCGGACTCGGCGCGTCGTATCTCTCGCGCATCATCGGTCAGAAGAAGGCGCGCGAGATCTGGTTCCTCTGCCGCCAGTACGACGCGAAACAGGCGCTCGACATGGGACTTGTCAACACGGTCGTTCCACTCGCGCAGCTCGAAAAGGAGACGTTGAAGTGGTGCCGCGAGATGCTGGCCCTCTCGCCGATGGCGTTGCGCAGTCTGAAATTCGCGCTCAACGCGGATTGCGACGGCCAGATCGGGCTGCTCGACTTCGCCGGCAACGCGACGCTGCTCTACTACTTGTCGGAAGAGGCGCAGGAAGGGAAGAACGCGTACATCGAGAAGCGCAAGCCCGACTTCAAGAAGTTCCCGCGCTTCCCGTGATGACAGAGGCGTGGTTGCTCGCGGCGCGGCCGAAGACGTTGTCGGCTGCAGTGGCGCCGGTGCTCGTCGGAACCGGTCTGGCGCTGCGCGATCGTCACGATATCGAGTGGATTTACGTCGCCTGCGCGCTCTTCGGTGGGCTGTTCATTCAGATCGCGACGAATCTCATCAACGACGCGCTCGATTTCAAGAAAGGGGCGGACACCGGCGAGCGACTCGGACCGTTGCGCGTGACGCAGGCCGGTCTCCTGAATGCCGACACGGTCATGCGCGCAGCGTACGTGTGCCTCTTTGTCGCGGCACTGTTCGGGATCCCGCTCATCGTGCATGCCGGATGGCCGATCGTCGTCGTGGGCATCGCGTCGATTCTGATGGCCTACGCATACACCGGCGGTCCCTGGCCACTCGCGTACCACGGCCTGGGCGAGCTGTTCGTGATGATCTTCTTCGGATTCGTCGCCGTTGGCGGAACGTATTTTGTGTTGACGCTTCGATACACCGCCGAGACGGCGGCGTGCGGGTTCGCGGTGGGGTCGCTGGCGGTGGTGATCCTCGCCATCAACAATCTGCGTGACATCGCCGGCGATCGCGCCAGCAACAAGAAGACGATCGCGACGCGGATCGGTGAGCGAGGGGCGCGCGCGGAGATTTTCCTGTTTGAGCTTTTCGCTTACGCCGGAGTCGCTTTCGCTGCGTGGCGGTCGGGAGACTGGTCGCTGCTGCTCGTTCTCTTATCGTTGCCGCTCGCGATTGCGCTGATCCTTCGCGTCCGTCGCAGCACCGGCCGCGAATTGAATCGATGCCTGGCGATGGCCGGCGCGCTGCAATGGGCGTTCAGTCTGCTGTTTCTGATCGGGTCGCTGCTGTGAAACGACGAACGGACACGACGAGCGCGCCGCACACGATCGCCCACATCACGTAGCCGGCGCCCGCGGCGACCCAGCGATGCGGCCCGGCGCGCGTGATATCGGCAAACCACCACGGCCATCCGCCACTCCACACGGTGTACGTCACGAAGAGAAACAGCGAGATCGCCGCGTTCATCAAGATCGCGCCGCGCCAGGAAAACGCGAACGGCAGAAACGCGATCAGCCACCCGATGTACTGAACGCCGAATCCCGGCGCAAGCGCGAGAACCATAAGCAGCATGATCTCAATCGCGTGAAGCATCGCTTCTGTGTGGCCGCGGGCTTCAGCCCGCGATGCTTTCGTGCGGTAAACGAGCAACCACACCGCCAAGATGCCCGCGTACGCAAACCATCCGCCATACGCGCGCCAGAACAGCATCACGTTCTGGCCGATCGTGTGCAGCGCCGGAACGGTCCGCGACAGCGCGAACGCGACGCCCGGGATTCCCCACTCGTACGGCAGCCCGCCTCGATAGCCAAAGACGACGCGCGCGACGATCGGTCCGCCGATGATGATTGGAGGCACGAAGATGACGATCGCGGTGATGATGAACGCCGCGGCGAATCGAATCGCCTTGCCAGCGGGAAGCGACATCACGAAAATCGGGGCGAAGAGAAACGGTACGATCTTGATTCCGGTCGCGAGCGCGAGCGCAGTGCCGCTCATGGCAGCGGCCGCAACGCAGACGAGCGCCACCATCGTCGCGTCCGTGTTGCAGTGAAATCCGGAGATGAATGCCGCCCCGGGCGACAGGAGGAGAAACAGGGCCAGCGAGCGTCCGTGCTCGACGCTCGTTCGTCGTCCGATCCGGAACAGCGCGATCGCAGCGACGACGTCCGCCAGAACCTGGAAGAAACGGAAGACGTCGACAAAGGCGATGCCGAGGGCATTTGCGAGCATGTCGATGACTCGCATGTACGCGAACGAAAACGGCGGATGGTTCATCATGGCGGTGTGCGCGTACGAGCGGGAGATGCCCACGCGCCTGACGAGATCGACCGAGACCGCCATGAAGCCAGCGTCGTTCGTGCCGTATGTCGTCGCGATCAACGCGATGCGGACCGCGACAGCGAACAGCGCCAGGAGCCAGAATGTGCGCCGCTCGAGAAGCCGCGACATGTCCGGGCAGTATGACATGCGGATTTCGCGCGACACGTTTGCATGATCGACTTCTTCGACGACGAGACGCACGTGCTCCTGAACCCGCGGATGCCGGATGACGATCGGCGCGCGTTCGAGCGTCTTGCAGGCGAAGTTCCATCGCTGCGCGCGCATGTGTGGATCGCGTCGTCGGGCACAACCGGCGCGTTGCGGCTCGTTGCGCTGTCGAAACAGGCCATTCTCAATTCGGCGCGTGCGGTCAACGCGCATCTCGATGCGACGTCGGACGACACCTGGGCCTGCGTCCTTCCCACCTTCCACGTCGGCGGCCTCGGCATCCACGCTCGCGCGCTGTTGACGAAATCGCGCGTGGTCTCGCTGGATTGGGATGCGCGAGAATTCATCCGAACGGCCACGACGGAACGTGTGACGCTTTCATCGCTTGTCCCCGCGCAAGTCCGCGACCTCGTCGCGCTGAACGAGAGCGCGCCGCGATCGATGCGTGCGATCGTTGTCGGAGGCGGCGCGACGCCGCACGATCTGTACGTTGCTGCGCGTGAACGCGGCTGGCCCGTTCTCCCGAGCTTCGGGATGACGGAAGCGTGCTCCCAGATCGCGACTGCAAAAGGAGATTCGGAGGAATTGCACCTGCTTTCGCACATCACGGCCCGGACCGGAGACGATCAGCGCCTGGCGTTCCGAGGATCGTCGTTGTTGACCGGCTACGCGAGTTTCGACGAACGAAACCGCGCCGTCTTCGTCGATCCGAAAGTCGATGGCTGGTTCCTGTCGGAGGATCGAGGCGAAGTCGACGGAGATGTGTTGCGCCCGTTGGGACGAGCCAGCGCGTTTGTGAAGATCGGGGGCGAATCCGTGGATCTCGCACGGCTCGATGCGATCCTCGACGCGGTGCGCGATTCTGCCGACGCGGCGATCATCGCCGTTCCCGACGACCGCCTCGGCCACGTGATTCATCTCGCGGCCGTGACAGCCGAGGTGGATGAGATCGTGCGATCGTTCAATGCGCGAGTGTTGCCGTTCGAGCGCATTCGAGCCGTTCGTCGCGTGACCGCAATTCCGCGTTCGCCGCTTGGCAAGCTGCTCCGCCCGAGACTCCTCGCGGAGCTGCAATGACCGAAATGTTGCTGACGATCGCCGGCATTGCCGTGCCGTCGATTGTGGTCGTCGCCGCGGTTCGACGTTGGATCGAGCCGGTGTCGTGGCGCATGGCCGCGCTTCTTCTGGCGATTGCGTTCGTGTTCATCGGCCGCGGCGTTTTTACGCCGGGCATGCCGGTGCCGCTCGACGAGGTCATGCGCGGCTATCCGTTCCACGGCGTGTTCGGCGTCGATCAATCGAAGAACTATCTGACCAATGACACGGTCAAGCAGATCCTTCCGTGGATGCACGCCGTCCGCGAGCAGATGTTCCTCGGCCGCGCTCCACTGTGGGACCCATATCTGTTCGGCGGCTACCCGCTTCTCGGCAACGGCCAGTCCGCTCCGTTCAGTCCGTTCTTTCTCGCGACACTGATTGTGCCGCTGCCGAAACAGCTGGTCGCAATGGCCGGACTGAAGCTGTTTGTGGCGCTTTTATTCGGGTATCTCCTCATACGGCGTGAAGGGGCGAGTCCGCCGGCGGCACTGTTCGGCAGTCTGCTGTTCGCGTTCGCGATCTTCAATAACGCTTTTCTCTATTACCCGATGACGGCGGTGACGCTGCTGCTTCCCGCCGCTGCTTATGCGGTGTTGTTATGCCTGCGGCGTCCCGTTGGTGCTCCGTTCGTTCTCGTAGCACTTGTCGTCGCTGCACTCCTCGCGGGCGGCCATCCAGAGAGTGTGTTCCATGTGGCCATTGGAGTGATCACGCTTGTGGCGATCGAATGGATTTCGCCGCAATGGGACCCGGCGCGTTTCTCAGTGCGTGATTTTGTGCGGGTCATGTGCGCTGCGTTGGTCGGTCTCATGATTTCCGCGCCGGCCTGGGTGCCCGTGCTGGAGCAGGCGCGCATCAGCCTGCGTGTACTGACGTTGAATGTCGTGAACTCAGGCGGAGCGTTTCCGGTGAACACGCTCTGGGCCATGCTCAATCCGGACGGTTACGGTAATCCGGCGCATGGCAATTACGGATGGATCATGTCTTACACGCATGTGGCGTCCGTTTATGTCGGCCTG
Source organism: Thermoanaerobaculia bacterium (assembly GCA_036382495.1). Lineage (GTDB taxonomy): Bacteria > Acidobacteriota > Thermoanaerobaculia > Gp7-AA8 > Gp7-AA8 > DASVHS01. The sequence goes on from DASVHS010000047.1 coordinate 5,008, forward strand.
ATCGCGATGGTTCTGTTCCTTCCGGCGCTGATCTCGCCGCGCTCGACGGTACGAGACCGGCTGCTCGCGCTTGCGGCGATCGTGTTTCTGCTGCTGTCGCTGAATTGGACAATCCTGGCCCGAATCGCGTACGCGGTGCCGCCGTTCTCGTGGATTGCGCACGACCGCCTGCGTTTTGTGTACTGCCTGTTCGTCGCGATCGCGTCGAGCCGGGTCGTATCGCGACTGCGCAATTGGGATCTCGTGATCGCGCTTGCCGGCGCTGCGATTGTCCTGCCGCTGTCGCTGTATGTGTTTGTGAAGATGTACGGCCAGACATTGACGGCGATTTCGGCCGTCGGAATGGCGGGCCTTCTGATTTTTGTGGCCGGTGCGCTGGCCAATCGCCGCTCTGCAGCATTTCTCGCCTGTGCGCTGACGGCGATCGAATTGTTCGTGTTCACGTTCGACTACAACGCGATTACGGACCACCGTTTTTACGCGCCGCGGGTGCCGATCATCGACGCGGTTCACCGCTTTGCTGCCGCGGCCAGTCCGGAACCGTTCCGCATCCTGGGGCTGGACTGGATGTTTCTGCCGAACTCCGCGGCTCAATATGGGCTCGAGGACGTGCGCGGCAGCGACCCGATGGAGTGGAGCGACTACGTGCGGTTTTTCAGGGTGGCCGAGGCAAAGGATACGTCGATTGACGTCAAGCGCATTGTGGACCCGAATCACGTCGCGATCGACTTCCTCAATGTGCGGTATCTGTTGACGTATCCGAATGCGAATCTCGGCGGTAAATGGCAGCGTCTGTACAGTGGAATGGATGGCGAGCTCTATGAAAATACCGGGTTCACCTCCCGTTTCTTCATTCCGCACCTCTTGAGGCGCGTGCAGAAGAACGATTGGGAGCGTGAATTGCGACGCTCGAACGATTTCCAGGACACGCCGCTGGTCTATGGCCGCGACCTGCCGCCTGTGATTGTCAATCCACAGGAGGCGACGATTACTTGTCGTGCCCACGGTCCGACCGATTTTCGGTTGCGCGTGGCGACACCTCGTCCCGTTCTTGTGGCCTCGAGCCAGCCGGCAATGCCCGGTTGGCGCGTGCGAGTGAACAATCAGGTGGTTCAGCCTGTCCGGATTAACGGTGCTTTTCTCGGGTTCTGGGTTCCGGCCGGGGTCGCTGACGTATCTGTCCGATACCGGGCTGTGCCGTTCCGCGTGGCGGTCGGGGTCGCTCTTTTCGGGATCGCCTTGCTGATCACAGGGGCGGCGCGGCCGTGGAATAGGCATTTCCGAGGGGGCGTTGTCGAGTCTCCTGCAGCGGGATTCTGATCTCCGAAAAGCCTGGTAACTGCAACCTGCACAACGATTTGTGCAGAGTCGCGGTGGAATAGCGAGATCGGAAGCGCAGTTGTGTAGGATCCTGACGATCACGGTCGTCGAAAGCGCTGCAGAAGTTGAAATAACGAGTCATGGTGCTGAGTTGTACATGATCCCGGCGGGAATGAAGTTGACAACGCCGCGGACGAAATCTAGAATCTCCGGTTCCTGCTGCTGACGAAGTTCGATCTTTTCAACTCCTCAAACTAATGTAGTTACCGGGTCCGGGTCAGCCGGAATGGGTTCTTGGCGGCGACGCGTCGCGCACGGAAACATTTCGCTTGACACGGACGGAGGGGTCTGGCAGATTGGCCGCCCTTCTGACGCAAAGTCGGTTCTTTGACAACTGAATAGGATGACAAGAAAGACAACGTGATTCCTTTCGAGAATCAGTTGCGCGCGAAGCGGCCTTCGGTCGTTTTGCAGTGCAGCGATCTCAAAAAGTATTGTTCGTCTCTTATGACGAACCGAATAACAAAACACTAGTCGTTCACGATTGGTGTCAGAGCATCAGACTTCAAGTTAATGCAGCGCTGAGCGCAAGCGAAGTGCTGCACATTTAAACTGGAGAGTTTGATCCTGGCTCAGAATGAACGCTGGCGGCGTGCTTTACACATGCAAGTCGAGCGAGGCGTGTAGCAATACACAGTCGAGCGGCGAACGGGTGAGTAACGCGTGGATTATCTGCCCTGAGGTGGGGGATAACCCGGGGAAACTCGGGCTAATACCGCATATGACCGTGAGGTCAAAGGGGGGTCGCAAGATCTCTCGCCATAGGAGGAGTCCGCGTCCGATTAGCTAGTTGGTAGGGTAATGGCCTACCAAGGCGACGATCGGTAGCCGGCCTGAGAGGGTGATCGGCCACACTGGAACTGAGACACGGTCCAGACTCCTACGGGAGGCAGCAGTGGGGAATTTTGCGC
>DASVHS010000048.1:0-2362 GCA_036382495.1 Thermoanaerobaculia bacterium
TCACGGTCAACCTCTCGCCGGCCGACGTGCGGAAGGCAGGGTCGGGATTCGACCTGCCGATCGCGATCGGGATTCTCCAGGCGTTGGAGTTTCTGCGGGACGAGCATGTTGCCGGCCGCGTGTTCGTCGGCGAGCTGTCGCTCGATGGAACGCTGACGCCGGTCCGCGGGACGCTGTCGATTTCGGCCGCGCTCGCAAATGACTCATCGATCCGCGAGCTGATCGTGCCGGTGGCGAACGCCAACGAGGCCGCCGCCGTGCAGACGACGCGCGTGATCGGCGCCGCGAATCTGCCGTTCCTTCTCGCTCATCTGCGCGGCGAGTCGGAGATCCCGGCGGCAATCTCATCGCCGCAGCAGGAAATCGTGTACGACGACGCCGACTTCAGCGACGTGCGCGGGCAGGCGCAGGCGAAGCGCGCGCTGGAAGTTGCCGCCGCCGGGGGCCACAACGTCATGATGATCGGGCCGCCGGGATCGGGGAAGACGATGCTGGCGAAACGGCTCGCATCGATTCTGCCGCGTCTGTCGCTCGACGAAGCGATCGTGACGACGAAGATCCATTCCGTCGCCGGGACACTGCTGCCGGGCAGCGGACTCTTGACCCGACGGCCGTTCCGCGCGCCGCATCACACAATCTCGACCGCGGGTCTCGCCGGCGGTGGCACTCTCGTACGGCCGGGCGAGTTGAGCCTCGCGCATCACGGCGTTCTGTTCCTCGACGAACTGCCGGAGTTCCGCCGCGAGACGCTCGAGGTCATGCGCCAGCCCATGGAGGACGGCATCGTGACGATCGCCCGGGCGTCGCGCAGCGTGACGTATCCGTCGCGGTTCACGCTTGCGGCCGCGCTCAATCCCTGTCCGTGCGGATTCTTCAACGATGGAAGACGTGAGTGTCTTTGCAGTCCGGGGCAGATCTCGCGATACCTCGCGAAAGTCTCCGGACCGCTGCTGGACCGTATCGACCTGCAGGTGGAAGTCGCGGCGCTCACGAGCGACGAGATGACCGGCACCGTGCCCGGCGAATGTTCCGCCGCGATCCGCGATCGGGGCGAGGCCGCACGCGAAATTCAGCGCGAGCGTTTCCGCCGCGCGCACATCCGCATCAACGCCGAGATGAGCACGCGGCACTTGCGGAAATGGTGCGAGCTCGACGTTTCATCGCGGAAACTGCTGATGACAGCCATCGAGCGTCTGGGGCTCTCCGCCAGGGCCCACGACCGCATTCTCAAGGTTTCTCGCACGATTGCCGATCTGGCCGGAAATGAGCGCATCGAGTCCGGGCACGTAGCTGAGTCCGTTCAGTACCGGGCCCTCGATCGCGCCTATTTCCGGACGTAAATCACTCATATCTATTCAGTTATGGCGATCACTTACGATATGAACACTGTGGAAAACGAGGCGCAAATCAGTCGACGATTTGAAGTTATTCGAGAATAACCACCCCTCCTATCACGTTTTTCCGCAGGCCAATTGAGTGCGATTAATGTTGACAAAAAGATGGGGGTTTTTATGATCTATCTACGCACGCCGCCGTCGGGTTCGTGATGGGTGAGGAGTCGGAGAATGGGATTTGAAAAGTGGGCCCCCAAGCCGGAGTTCGAGCGGTTCCCTGCGTCGGCGACAATCGTCCAGTCGCGCCTCATCCGGCTGCCGTCGCCCGTCGCGGCCATGCTCCGGCTTCGAGGCAAGGTGAGTGCGAACCTCTACTACGACAAGAAGCGGAAAGTGATCGGCATCAAGCCCCTCGACAGAAAAGAAGAGGGCGCGGCGAAGATCCGCCAGTCTGACAAGTCGACCTCGCTGCACGTGCCGAGCTTTTTCCGGTTCTACGAAATCGATGTCCCCGGGATCAAGCGCTTTCACTGCTGGTACGACGAAAAAGAGCGCATGGCCATGATCGACATCTCGAAGCCATCGCCGCGCGGACGACCGGCCGGAACATAACGCCGCGCAGGCGATGAAAGAGTAGATCGAGCCCCCATGTCATCCCGAGCGTAGCGAGGGACCATGGTGGGCGGCGGTAGGCCTACCCCCTCACACCCAGGTCCCTCGCTACGCTCGGGATGACATGCCATTCAGCGTGATTTCCCCACCTAATTGCGAAAACAAAAGGGCGGCCTCTCGGCCGCCCTTAGCGTTAGCAATACTTGCGATTGAAACTCAGTGTCCGATGGCGCGATGCTTCGTCGGAACATGTGACGCGAACTGCAGCATCTCCGCCTTCGCTTCGTCGCTGATCGTCCACTGCATGCCTTCCATGAAGACGTTGCCGGACGTCATCGACTGCGACGAGAAGAACGCGCCGTTGTTTGCCATCAGCGTGGTGATCGACGCCAGCGGAATGTGTGATCCATACGCCG
>DASVHS010000049.1:0-6829 GCA_036382495.1 Thermoanaerobaculia bacterium
TCAGGCGGGCGACAACGTCGGCCTCCTGCTCCGCGGTGTCGAGCGCAAGGACGTCGAGCGCGGCCAGGTTTGCGCGAAGCCGGGCTCGATCACTCCGCACACGAAGTTCAAGGCCGAGGTCTACATCCTGACGAAGGAAGAGGGCGGCCGTCACACGCCGTTCTTCAACGGCTACCGTCCGCAGTTCTACTTCCGCACGACCGACGTCACGGGCAACGCGACGCTGACCGAGGGAGCAGAGATGGTGATGCCGGGCGACAACACGTCGCTGACGATCACGCTGATCGCGCCGATCGCCATGGAGAAGGGACTTCGCTTCGCCATCCGTGAGGGCGGCCGCACCGTCGGCGCCGGCACGGTCACCGAGGTCATCGAGTAGGTACGAAGGGCCGGCTGGAGCCGGCCCTTTCTGTTCTTTAAAGGCAAAAGCAAATGGCGATGAACGAAAAGATCCGCATCCGTCTCAAGGCTTACGACTACCGCGTGCTCGATCAGTCGACGAGTGAAATCGTCGACACGGCCAAGCGCACGGGCGCACGTGTCGCGGGACCGATCCCTCTGCCGACTCAGATCTCGCGGTACACCGTGCTGCGCAGCCCTCACGTCGACAAGAAGTCGCGCGAACAATTCGAGATGCGGACGCACAAGCGGCTGCTCGACATTCTGGAGCCGACGACGCAAACCGTCGACGCGCTCATGAAGCTCGAGCTGCCGGCCGGTGTGGATGTGGAGATCAAGGCATTTGGAAAGTGACGCATAGCGTCATCCTGAGCCGCGTAGACGGCGAGGGATCTGGGCGGAGGAAAACGCACCGCCACCCAGATCCTTCGCCGTCTACGCGGCTCCAGGATGACGAGAAGCCAAGGTGAACTAAATGGCAATCGAAGGAATCATTGGCAAGAAGGTCGGAATGACCCAGGTGTTCGCCGAGGATGGCTTGCTCATCCCGGTGACGGTCATTCAGGCCGGTCCATGCCTCATCGTGCAGAAGAAGACGACCGAGAAGGACGGCTACGACGCCGTGCAGATCGGTCTCGTCGAGAAGGTGTCCAACCGCCGCATCACCAGCGCGCAGCGCGGACACTTCGAGAAGGCCGGCATCCAGCCGGTGCGTACGCTCGCTGAAGTCCATTACGACGGCGAGGCGAACGTCGGCGATCGTGTCCAGGTCGACATCTTCAAGGCCGGCGACTCGATCGACGTCGTCGGGCAGTCGAAGGGCAAGGGCTTCCAGGGCGTCGTCAAGCGTCACCACTTCAAAGGTGGACGCGCGACGCACGGCTCGATGTTCCACCGCGCACCGGGCTCGATCGGCGCATCGGCGTTCCCGTCGCGGGTCATGAAGGGCATGCGTATGGGCGGCCGGATGGGCGGCGATCAGGTGACGGTGAAGAACCTTCGTGTTGCGAAGGTCGACGCCGAGAACAACCTGCTCTACGTCCGCGGCGCAGTGCCGGGCGGCAAGAACGGCCTCGTGTTCGTTCGCTTCTCGAAGAACGGGAAGAAGGGAGCCGAGTAATGCCGACCATCGACATCAAGAACTGGGACAACAAGAAAGTCGGCACGGTCGAACTGCCGGACGAGATTTTCGGGTATCCGTACAAAGAGCATCTCATCCATGAAGCGGTGCGCAATTACCTGGCATCGCTGCGCCAGGGAACGCACAAGACCAAGACCCGCGCGGAAGTTGCCGGCTCGGGCAAGAAGCCGTTCAAACAGAAGGGCACCGGCCGCGCACGTCAGGGTGGCAATCGTCCGCCGATCCATCGTCACGGCGGCACGGTGTTCGGTCCTCAGCCGCGCGATTACTCGTACAAGATGAACACGAAAGAGAAGAAGAATGCCCTCAAGTCCGCGCTCTCGCAGCGTGTGAAGGAAGGCAAGCTCGTTCTCGTCAACGACCTCTCGGTCAACGAATCGAAGACGAAGGCGTTCGCAGCGAAAATCGCGAACATCGGCGTCGAGGGGAAGACGCTTCTCGTCGACTCGTTCGAGAACACGAATGCGGTTCTCGCTGCGCGCAACAACCCGAAGATCCTCTTCGTCGACGCGCAGAACGTGAATGTCTACGACGTCGTCAACAGCCGTTACATCGTTCTGTCGCAGGCCGCTCTCGATCGCCTGACGGAGGTGCTGCAGTCATGAACGCGAACGAGATCATCCGCCGTCCGCTCGTCACCGAGAAGTCGTCACTGCAGCGCGAAGCCGGCGCGAACGTGATCGCCTTCGAAGTCGATCCGACCGCGAACAAGATTGAAGTGAAGCGCGCCGTCGAAGAGCTCTTCAAAGTCAAAGTGGCGGAAGTGCGCATCGCCAACATCCAGGGAAAAGTGAAGAAAATGGGCCGCTGGGCCGGCAAGCGCCGCGACTGGGCCAAGGCTTACGTGCGACTCAAAGAAGGAGAGAAGGCTCCCGACTTCATCGAGGGAGTCTGATCACCATGGCAACGAAATCATACAAACCGACATCGCCCGGCCTCCGCGAGAGGACGACCTCTTCGTTCCACGAGATCACGAAGAGCAAACCGGAAAAGTCGCTGACGAAGGGCAAGCCGAAGACCGGCGGTCGCAACTCGATCGGCCGTGTCACGTCGCGCTTCATCGGCGGCGGCCACAAGCAGAAGTACCGCGACATCGACTTCAAGCGCCAGAAGCACAACATCCCGGCGAAGGTTCAGGCCATCGAATACGACCCGAACCGCACCGCGCGCATCGCATTGCTCGCGTACGCCGACGGCGAGAAGCGTTACATCCTCGCTCCGGACGGACTGGTGGTCGGTCAGACGCTCATGTCCGGCCCCGAGGCGGACATTCTCGTCGGCAATGCACTGCCGCTTTCGGCGATTCCTCTCGGCACGATGATTCACAACATCGAGCTGAAGGAAGGCAAAGGCGGACAGATGGCGCGTTCGGCGGGAACGTCGGCGCAGCTCATGGCCCGCGAGGGCGAATGGGCGACGCTCCGTCTTCCCTCGGGCGAGATGCGCAAGGTTCACATGCGCTGCTACGCCACGATCGGTCAGGTCGGAAACCTCGAGCACGAGAACATCTCGATCGGCAAGGCCGGACGTTCGCGCTGGCTCGGCAAGATGCCGCACAACCGTGGCGTGTCGATGAACCCGGTCGACCATCCGCTCGGCGGTGGTGAAGGCAAGACCTCCGGCGGACGTCACCCGGTGAGCCCGTGGGGTCAGCCGGCGAAGGGATACAAGACGCGTCGTAACAAGAGAACGACGAAGTTCATCGTCAAGCGAAGAGGCAAAAAGTAATGGCACGTTCACTCAAGAAGGGCGCGTTCGTCGACGACCATCTCAACAAGAAGATCGAGACGATGAATCGGGAGCGCGACAAGAAGGTCATCAAGACGTGGTCGCGCCGCTCGACCGTCACGCCGGACATGGTCGGCCACACGATCGCCGTCCACAACGGACGCAAGTTCGTGCCGGTCTACATCTCCGAAAACATGGTCGGACACAAGCTTGGTGAGTTCTCGATGACACGCACGTTCAAAGGTCACAGCGGAAAGAAGGCTGTGGAGAAGTCTGCCGCACCGACGAGGGCTCCGGGTGCTCCGGGCGCGCCTCCAGCCGCGCCTCCAGCCGCGAAGCCGAGCAAGTAAGGACGAAACCATGGAAGCGACCGCAACTCTCAAGTACCTGAAGGCTTCGCCGCAGAAAGTGCGACTGGTGGCCGACCTCGTGCGCGGAAAGAAAGTCGATGAGGCGCTGAACATCCTGCGCTTCACGCGCAAGTCGTGTGCGAAGGATCTGGAGAAGCTCCTTCGCTCGGCCGTCGCGAATGCGGAGAACAAAGAGACCGGCGCTGATGTCGACGATCTCGTGGTCTCGAAGATTTATGTCAACGAAGGTCCGCGCGAGAAGCGCGTGCAGCCGGCACCGATGGGACGCGCGTACCGCATCCAGAAGCGCAAGGCACACGTGACCGTTCACGTCTCGGATGAAGTGAAAGCAGTGAACGAGCGGACTGGCGGGGCGAAGACGACAACTCGCGCCCGTGCACGGAAGTAACGGAGGCAACCTTGGGTCAGAAAGTCAACCCGTACGGATTTCGGCTTGGATTCAACAAGACGTGGCATTCCCGCTGGTTCGCGGGAAAGGCTTACGCCGAGACGCTCCATCGCGATCTGAAGCTTCGCGAGGATCTGAAGAAGCGTCTGTCCCACGCCGGAGTCTCGGAGATCGACATCGAGCGCACGGCGAACAAGATGCGCATCAACATCTATACGTCGCGTCCCGGAATTATCATCGGACGCAAGGGCGCTGAGGTCGACAAGCTCCGCGACGAGCTGCAGAAGCTCGTCAACGGTGAGGTCTACATCAACATCCAGGAGATCCAGCGTCCGGAGCTCGACGCCCAGCTCGTGGCCGAGAACATCGCCACGCAGCTCGAGCGCCGCATCGCGTTCCGTCGCGCCATGAAGAAGGCGATGGAATCCGCGTTCCGCTTCGGAGCGAAGGGAATCAAGGTCCGCGTAGGTGGACGGCTGAACGGCGCCGAGATCGCGCGCAGTGAGTGGTACCAGGACGGCCGTCTGCCGTTGCACACGCTGAAGGCTGATATCGACTACGGTCTGGCGCTCGCGCACACGACGTACGGGATCATCGGTGTCAAGGTGTGGATTTTCAAAGGTGAAATGGCCAAGGCCAAATCGAGGAAGAGACCGCAGTAGTTTTGTCATCCTGAGCCGCGAAGACGGCGAGGGATCTGGGGGCGGCGAGAGCTTCCCCCGCCCAGATCCCTCGCGCTCTACGGCGCTCAGGATGACGGTTAACGGAGATACGACATCATGCTGATGCCGAAAAAAGTAAAGTTCAGAAAGCAGCAGCGCGGAAGGCGCCGAGGTCTGGCCACTCGTGGGCAGAAGATCTCGTTCGGCGATTACGGGCTGCAGGCTCTGGAAGCGGGTTGGGTGACGGCGCGCCAGATCGAAGCGGCGCGTATCGCCATGACCCGTCACGTGAAGCGTGGCGGAAAGATCTGGATCCGCATCTTCCCGGACAAGCCAGTCACGAAGAAGCCGCTCGAAACCCGCATGGGTAAGGGCAAGGGTGCACCGGAAGAATGGGTATGCGTGGTCAAGCCGGCGCGCATCCTCTATGAGATGGAAGGCGTGACCCGCGAGATCGCCGAAGAGGCGTTCCGTCTGGCCGCGCACAAGCTGCCGATCAAGACGCGGTTCGTCAGCCGCGAAATGATGGAGGGCACCGAACTATGAAGGTCGCCGAGATGCGGGACAAGAACGTCGACGAGCTTCAGATCCGGGAGAAGGAGCTTTCGGAGCAGCTGTTCAAGCTCCGTTTTCAGCGCGCCACCGGCCGGATCGAGAACCCGATGAAGATCCGGGAAGTGAAGCGTGAGATCGCGCGGATCAAGACACTCCTGACCGAGCGTACGAACGCGTAGTGGAGAAGGCAATGGCAGAAACCACAGAAAAGAAGAAGGGCATCGAACGGACCAAGGTCGGCGTCGTCGTGTCGAACAAGATGATGAAGACCGTCGTCGTCGCCGTCGAGAACACGTTCATGCACAAGATGTATCAGAAGTACATCAAGCGGACGAGCAAGTTCATGGCGCACGCCAATGATCCGCTCAACATCGGCGACCGCGTCGTCATCGAAGAGACGCGCCCGATGTCGAAGCGGAAACGCTGGAACGTCAAGGAAGTCCTGGAGAGAGTGAGCTAGCCATGATTCAGATGCGCACAGTTCTCACCGTCGCCGACAACACCGGCGCGAAGAAGATCGCCGCGATCAAGATGCTCGGCGGCTCGACCGCCGGCAAATACGCCAGCCTCGGCGACGTCATCACCGCGTCGGTGAAGGAAGCCGCTCCGGATGGCACCGTCAAGAAGGGCGCGGTCGTGAAGGCAGTCATCGTGCGCACGGTCAAGGAAGTCCGCCGGAAGGACGGTTCCTACGTCAAGTTCGACGATAACGCCGCCGTCCTCATCAACGATGCGCGCGAGCCGGTCGGGACGCGCGTGTTCGGTCCCGTCGCCCGCGAACTGCGCGAGCGGAAGTTCATGAAGATCATTTCACTGGCACCTGAGGTCATCTAGAAACAACGAGCTCCAAGCTCTCAGCTCTAAGCTCTCAGGGAGTACGAGAGAGCTGGTTTTGCTGAGAGCTGAGAGCTTAAAGCTGAGAGCTATCAATGGGAATGTACGGAAAAGCAGGCAAATTCAAAGTCGAGCCGCACGGCAAGTCGCACGTCCGCAAGGGCGACAACGTCGTCGTGCTCAGCGGGAAAGACAAGGGTAAGCAGGGGAAGGTCCTGCGCGTGAATCCGGCCAAGGGCACGGCCGTCGTCGAGCGCGTGAACTTCACCAAGAAGCACACCCGTCAGAACCCGCAGAAGAACGTGAAGGGCGGAATCCTGGAGCGCGAGGCGCCGCTGCGTCTCGACAAACTGCAGGTCATCTGCCCGAGCTGTGGCGAAGCATCGCGCCAGGGCTCGCATCGAAACGATGAAGGCGTTGCGGCACGCTTCTGCCGCAAGTGCAACTCGGATCTGGGATCGTAATTATGGCCGCAAGACTGAAAGAGCTGTATTCGAAGGAAGTCCGCAAGAAGATGCAGGACGAATTCAAGATCAAGAACCCGATGGCGGTTCCCAAGATCGAGAAGGTCGTCCTGAACATGGGCGTCGGCGAGGCCATCCAGAACGCGAAGATCCTCGACAGCGCGGTCGAAGAGCTGACGACGATCACCGGCCAGAAGCCGGTCATCACGAAGGCGAAGAAGTCGATCGCCAGCTTCAAACTGCGCGAGGGTCAGTCCATCGGCACGATGGTGACGCTGCGCGGCGAG